>JAYTSN010000391.1:0-21104 GCA_043745625.1 Aestuariivirga sp.
CTTCGCGCAGTTCAACAAGTGCGTTAGGTTCTGAAGCGCCAGCTGATATCACACCGCGTGGGCGATGGTATTTGAACGAGCGGCCCATCAGGTGCACACCGTTTGCAATCAGTGCTGAGGCAAGCGTGTCGCCTTGGTGGCCCGCAAAAGACCTGCCATCGAATTTGAAATTCAGATTTGTTGAGCGGTCGATAAGGCCGCCGTTTGTGATGCGAAAACCACTCATGACTTGGCCTTCATGGTTTTGGCGGCGATGGCGCTGTGAACTTGGTGGGTATCGGTGTTGCGACTGACCACAAGCCAAGCGCGGCAGCCGCCGGAGTGATGAACATATTCGGTATAATCGCCGCGCGGGTTATCACGCAGATATACATAATCCATCCATGCGTCCATTGACGATGGCTCAAGGCTGGTGGGGCGTGTGACTGTGGCATCGCCTAAGAAGGTGAATTCTTCGACGGGGCGGGTTCCGCAATGGGGGCAAGGGATCAGCATGGGTTCATCATCAATGCAAATTGGGCGTTGCGCCCTGCCCTTTTTCATCAAGCATAAGCCCGCGGCGGAATCGATCCAGCCGGTAAGCTGTGGCCACTTTGTGAGGTGCATCTTTGGCGATTAAATGCGCATAGCAAAAGCCAGATGCAGGCGTTGCTTTGAAGCCGCCATAGCACCAGCCTGCATTCAGATATAATCCGTGTACTGATGTTTTATCAATGATGGGCGAACCGTCCATCGACATATCCATGACGCCACCCCACGAGCGCAAGGTGCGGACGCGCGAGATGGCGGGGATCATGGCGACCCCGGCTTCAACGACATGTTCGACCATGGGCAAGTTTCCGCGACGGGCGTAAGAGTTGTATCCATCGAGATCGCCACCGAACACGAGGCCGCCTTTGTCTGATTGCGAGACATAGAAATGGCCAGCGCCGAAGGTAACCACGCCATCGATATAAGGCTTTAGTCCTTCGGACACGAAAGCTTGCAACACGTGGCTTTCAATGGGGAGTTTGAGGCCTGCCATGCGTGCGACTTCGGATGAATGACCAGCGGCACAGAGTGCGAGCTTTTTGCATTTGATTGCGCCACGTGATGTTTGCACACCGACGACCTTGCCGTTTTCAATATTGATGCCTTGCACTTCGCAACCTTGAATCACATCAACGCCGCGCATATCGGCACCACGCGCAAAGCCCCATGCGACTGCATCGTGGCGCACAGTTCCACCGCGCCGTTGCAGCAAGCCGCCCTTGATTGGGAAGCGGGCATTTTCGTAATCAAAATATGGATACATATCGCGCACGGCATCGGTGTCGAGTAATTCAGCATCCACGCCATCTAGATGCATGGCATTGCCGCGTCTTGCGAAGGCATCGCGCTGGGCATCAGTGTGACAGAGATTTAGAACACCACGTTGCGAGACCATGGCGTTGAAATTGAAATCCTGTTCGAGCCCTTCCCAAAGTTTCATCGAGAGTTCGTAGAAGGGATTGTTGCCGGGGAGTTGATAGTTAGAGCGGATGATTGTGGTGTTGCGGCCAACATTGCCAGAGCCGAGCCAGGATTTTTCGAGTACGGCGATGTTTTTGAGGCCGTGTTCTTTGGCGAGATAATAAGCTGTGGCAAGCCCATGGCCGCCGCCGCCCACGATGATGATATCATATTCCGGCTTCGGGTCGGGACTTCTCCAAGCGGGTTGCCAGTTTTTGTGGCCCGACAAGGAGTTTTTCAGAAGTGAGAAGATGGAGTATTTCATCTTCGTCCTCGCCCGCATCGCGGGAGAGGAAAGGGGCCCGTCGCGCAGCGATGGGATAGGTGAGGGATCTGCTGCCCCTCATCAACCCCATTTCTGCGAAATGGGGCCCCCTCTTCTCCCGTTTCACGGGAGAAGACGATATGCGTGCGGATACTTTTCATCAGCAATCCAAAGTCGTATCACGTTCCCATTGCGTGAGGTGCCTTGCGTATTGGTTCCACTCATTGTGTTTCAATTTCAGATAACCTGCCGAGAGCTCTTCGCCCAGTGCGGCACAAAGTAGCTTGTTTTTTTCGAAGTTGCGCAAAGCATCGAGCAAATTGAGCGGAAGTTTTTTCAAATCTTTCACGGTGTGGCTTTGGGTGTACATGTCGATATCAAGGCGCTTGCCAGGATTGGTTTTACGTTCAATACCGTCCATGCCAGCGGCCAGAATTCCGGCGAGCATCAGATATGGATTGGCAGAGCAATCTGGCAGGCGGAATTCACAACGGCCAGCATCTGGAATGCGCACCATATGTGTGCGGTTGTTGCCGCCGAAACTGACGGTGTTTGGCGACCATGTTGCACCGGAGATCGTGCGCGGGGCGTTGATGCGCTTGTAAGAGTTTACCGTTGGGTTGGTGATGGCCACTAATGCGTCAGCATGTTCGATCAAGCCCCCGATGAAGTTATAGGCCAAAGGTGACAGGCCCATTTCATCAGTTGAGTTTTCGAACAGGTTTTTCTTGCCTGCCTTATCCCATACAGAAAGATGGGCGTGGCAACCATTGCCGGAGAGATTGATAAATGGTTTAGGCATGAAGGTGGCGCGCATGCCGTGCTTTTCGGCAATGGCTTTGACCATGAATTTAAAGAATGCGAGTTGATCGGCGGTCGTCAGCGCATCGCTGAAATTCCAATTGATTTCGAATTGCCCGTTGGCGTCTTCATGATCGTTTTGATATGGCCCCCAGCCGAGCTTGGTCATGATGTCACAAATCTCGGTGATCACATCGAGGCGGCGCATGATGGCGGATTGATCGTAGCACGGCTTTTCCTGGTGATCTTTATCGTCTGACGGTGCTGAACCATCAGAATTAATCAAATGGAATTCGGGTTCGCAACCTGCCATGAGTTTCATGTTTTGCTTGGCGGCGCGTTCCATGCCGCGTTTAAGGGCGAGGCGTGGCGCTTGTTCCAAGGGCTTGCCGCTCATATGAGGGTCGCCCGCCATCCAGGCGATTTCGGGCTTCCATGGCAGTTGGATTAAAGTGCTTGTGTCAGGGTAGACAAGAACATCGGGATGGGCTGGCGTTTGATCAAGCCATGTGGCAAAACCGGCAAAACCTGCGCCAGCTTTTTGCATTTTATTTCCAGCTTCGGCTGGCACGAGTTTGGCGCGTTGGGTGCCGAACAAATCCGTGTAGTTGAACAGGAAGTATTTTACTTTGTTCTTTTTGGCATATTGAACCAGGTCTAAAGCCATCGTTTCCGTCTCCAGTTTTGCCCACTATGTTGTGGGCTTATTTACTTGTGGCAAAGTGCCCTCATCCGCCCTTCGGGCACCTTCTCCCACGCAAGATCGCGCGGGCGAAGGCCAATTCATTGTGCCTTCTCTCCGTTTGCGTCTTCGCAAATGGGAGAAGGTGGCCGAAGGCCGGATGAGGGCTCTAGCCGCATACTCAAAATCTAACCTTCCCTGGAATCCAATCGGTGCCGGCCAATGGCACTTGCGCCATGGCTGCGGCTTCGATTGTGAGGGCGCAGAGATCTTCTGGTTCAAGATTATGCACGTGTGATTTGCCGTTGGCGCGGGCGATGGTTTGGGCTTCGAGGGTTAGTACCTTTAGATAATTATAAAGGCGGCGGCCGGCTTTGACGGGATCAAGACGCTTGGACAATTCAGGGTCTTGCGTGGTGATGCCTGCGGGGTCGCGGCCTTCGTGCCAATCGTCATAAGCGCCTGCTGTTGTGCCGAGTGCGTTGTATTCTGCTTCGTAATGGGGATCATTATCGCCCAGCGCAACAAGCGCCGCCGTGCCGATGGCCACAGCATCAGCACCGAGTGCCAAAGCTTTGGCCACATCGGCGCCATTGCGAATGCCGCCTGAAACGATGAGTTGCACTTTGCGGTGCATGTTGAGTTCCTGCAACGCGCGCACAGCGGGGCGGATGCAGGCAAGAGTGGGTTGGCCTACATGCTCAATGAAAACTTCTTGGGTTGCAGCCGTGCCGCCTTGCATGCCGTCCACGACCACAACGTCAGCGCCCGCTTTCACTGCGAGTGCCACATCGTAATAAGGACGAGCACCACCGATTTTGACGTAGATCGGTTTTTCCCAATTGGTGATTTCACGGAGTTCTTGAATTTTGATTTCAAGATCATCTGGGCCAGTCCAATCTGGGTGGCGGCAGGCAGAACGCTGATCGATGCCCTTGGGCAGACAGCGCATGGCGGCCACACGGTCCGAAATTTTTTGACCCAGCAACATACCGCCGCCGCCGGGCTTTGCACCTTGGCCGATGACGACTTCGATGGCATCTGCTTTGCGCAGATCATCGGGGTTCATGCCGTAACGCGAGGGCAGATATTGATAAACGAGATGTTTAGATTGACCGCGCTCTTCGGGTGTCATGCCGCCATCACCAGTGGTTGTTGATGTGCCAGCCGCCGAGGCGCCGCGGCCCAAAGCTTCCTTTGCATTTGCAGAGAGTGAGCCGAAACTCATGCCCGCGATGGTGATTGGAATTTTGAGATGGATTGGCTTTTTGGCAAAGCGTGTTCCGAGCACCACATCGGTTCCGCATTTTTCGCGGTAGCCTTCAAGGGGGTATCGCGAGATAGATGCGCCTAAGAACAACAGATCGTCGAAGTGTGGAAGTTTGCGTTTGGCGCCAGCGCCACGGATATCATAAATACCAGTCGAGGCGGCGCGGCGGATTTCTGAAAGCGTTGCGTCATCAAAAGTTGCTGATTTGCGTGGCAATGTGCGAGGGGTGCTTTCCATTTTATCCTCAATATGCGTCAGCGTGATCAACGCTGAAATTGTAAAGTTTACGGGCCGAGCCATAACGTTTAAATTCAGATGGCTTGTCTTGGCGTTTGGCGGCTTTGAGTAAGCGCTCTAAATCGGCCAAGTGTTCGGCACGCATTTCTTTTTCGATACAGTCCGCACCAAGGCTGGCGACTTTGCCTTTGACATAAAGGCGCGCTTCATAAATTGAATCGCCCAAAGCATCGCCTGCATCGCCGCACACAACTAAGTTGCCGCGCTGGCCCATGAAGGCCGACATATGGCCGACGGAACCGCCGACAACGATATCAATGCCCTTCATGGAAATGCCGCAGCGAGACGAGGCATCGCCGTCGATGATGAGAAGGCCGCCATTGCCTGTTGCTCCTGCTGACTCTGATGAGTTGCCTTTAACCCAAACGAGGCCAGACATCATATTTTCAGCCGTGCCAACGCCTGCGTGGCCGTGGATGGTGATTTCAGATTCTTTGTTCATGCCACCGCAATAAAAACCAACATGGCCTTTGATATCAATTTGCAATGGGCCATCGAGACCCACAGCGATTGAATGCTGCCCCATGGGGTTGGTGACCACCCAATGTTTTTCATTGGTGTTTTTTGGAAGTGATTGCAGCTTTGAATTGATGCCGCGAATACCTTCTTTTTTAAGATCGAGTTCGTTCATGCGTTTCCGCCCCAGCTGTAGACTTTTGAAGGTTCCGGTTCCCAGATTTTGGCTTTATCAGCGCCTGGCAAATGGGCGATGGCGCGATACTCTGTGGCCATAGCGACCCAATCATCAGTTTCGGCCATCACGGCATGTTTGCAGGCGATGGGATCACGCACTACGGCAAAGCCATCGCCAGTACCCACCAAGAATGTAAAGAACCCATCCAAGTCTGTGAGGCTTGATTCCAAGGCTTGTTTCAATGTCGAACCGGTGCGCAGTTTATGCGTCATGTAGGCAGCGGCGACCTCGGTGTCGTTTTCAGTTTGAAATTCCATGCCTTCTTTGCGCAAGGTTTCGCGCAGGCGGTTATGGTTTGAGAGCGAGCCGTTATGCACAAGGCACAAGTCAGCGCCAGTGGCGAAGGGGTGTGAGCCTGCGGTTGTCACAGCGCTTTCAGTGGCCATGCGGGTGTGGCCAATGATGTGGGTGCCTTCGGCGTTGTCTAAATTAAACTTGTCGTAGACGTTGGCGGGCAAGCCGATTTCTTTGAAAATTTCGATGGAATGGCCTGAGCCAACCACGCGCACGGCGGCGTGGTGTTCTTTCAACCATTTCACGGCGGCGGCTTCTTTGGCAGTTGTAACCAAGATGAAGTGGTTGCCGATCTGTTGGCCTGTGGATTTGGCCTTCAGCGCTTTGTTCAGGCCAGAGACCAAGCTTTTCCACTTATAGCTCACGTCATCATGAGCCAGCGAGAATTTGGTTTCGGATTTTTTGCTTGGGTTGCGGTAAATCGCAACGCCTGCTGAATCTGGCCCGCGATTGGTCATTTCAATCAGCATGGGCTTGAACATTTTGCCAAGTTTCGACTTCAACTTAGGGTTTTTAAGGTAGAGTCCGACAATACCGCACATGGTGGCACCTCTTTGTTGTTTGCAGCCTAGCAGTGTGTTTTAGAAAATTCAACTGCTAGGAACAATTTTTTCACTAGGGGAATGATTATTCTTCGCGGCGGTAGCTGATGATGGATAGGTAACGTGCTGGGAGTTTGCGCATGTCTTCGGGACCGTGCGGGGCTTCAGCGTCGAAAAACAGGGCGTCTCCCGGGTGCATGTCGTAAGTTTTTTCGCCATGGCGGTAAACCACATTGCCTTCCAGCATATATAGAAATTCCATTCCGGGATGTTGAAACGACGGGAAGACATCAGTTTCGGCGGTGAGCGTGATGATATAGGGCTCGACCATAACGGGGCCGTGGGTGGAATGGCCCAAAAGCTGATATTGATGGCCTGCTCTGGTTCCGCGCCGTTCAATCGTTAGGCCTTGGCCCGATTTAACGAATGTGGCATCGCGGATTTCTTCATAGGTTTTGAAGAAGGCTGTGAATGGGACTTGCAGCGTTTTGCTCAAGGCTTGCAACGATGAAAGCGATGGCGATGTGGCACCGTTTTCAATTTTTGATAGCATGCCCGCGGACATGTCGGCAGCTTTAGCAAGCTCTGAAATTGTAAGGCCTAGTTTTTCACGGTAAGCTTTAACTTCGCGGCCTATTGCTTCTTCGAGGAAGCGCGCCTCATTATTCGCGTTGCGGTGTGGATTTTGGAATTTTGGCTTCTTCTTAATATCCGGCATCGTTGCGCTATCCCCCATCAGGCTTATGTTTCCTGTTAGGAGACAAAGTTGCATTTTGGCGACCATATGACAAGACCGTCCAACGAATTTGTAAACAACTCACTACGCCATTTACAACGTTATCATATTTTGATTAAACCAGTGATAATGACAACGTTGTCAGTGACAATGTTGCGTGTCTGGGAGGACGAGAATGGTAACCTTACGGCAGGTGGCTGAGCGCGCTGGTGTTTCCATCAAAACCGTATCGCGCATTGTTAATGGTGATCCCGCGGTTAATGCGAAAACCCGCATTGCTGTTCAACACCATCTTCAAGCCCTCAATTACGTTCCCAATGACGCAGCTCGCATGATGCGCGGCGGAGATTCATCCGTATACGGATTTATGACTGATGCTGTGGCCACAACACCTTATTCAGTTGATCTTGTGCGCGGAGCGCAGACTGCATTGAAGCAGATTAACAAGATACTGTTAATTGCAAACACGGATGGGGATCCTGCTCTCGAGCAAAAATATTGGCGCATGTTTCGCGCGCACCGTGTGGATGGCGTTATTTACGCTGCGATGTTTCATAGAGCGCATGATGTTGGTGAGCCTGATTTTAAAGGTACAATTGTTTTGGCAAATTGTTTCGCAGTCGCTGCTGATCGTCCTTCGGTTATTCCAGACGATGAAGCGGGAGGTTATGCGCAGGCCGAATATCTGTTGAAGCGCGGGCACAGGCGTATTGGACTGATGACTCTGATTGCTAATATTGAAGCAACTCGTTTGCGCGGGATAGGCGTGCGCCGGGCACACTTTGATGCTGGTGTACAATTTGATGAAAGTCTTGATCAGTTAGGCATTGAAGGGACGGTCTCGAATGAAACGATGGTCGCTTATGAAAGAACGCTTGAGATGCTAAAACGCGCCGATCGACCAACAGCTATTATATGCGGAAACGACACGGTGGCCACGCAGGTTTATTATGCCGCTGGTCATCTCAGTTTAAAGATTCCTCATGATGTTTCGATCATCGGATTTGACGATCAAAAGCTGATTTCCGAAAATTTGCGCCCTTCACTTACGACCGTTGCTCTACCCTATTTTGATATTGGGCGAATTGCGGTTGAGACGATGCGCGATGCCAAAGAACACGATCAAAACTGGGCGCCAAAAATTCTGGTGCCTTGTCCGGTCGTTGAGCGAGAATCCTGCCGCGTGATTTCTTGATCATGCAGACGGAGACAGAGCTGGCGCGACCATTGTTATATTTTTGGCGCTGATGGCGAAGCATTGCGCCGGATTGAAACGCCGAAGGTGGCTGGATAATTTATTCGACAAGGATGACGCGGAAGTCGTTGACGTTGGTGAGTGTGGGGCCGGTAATGATTTGCGTGTTTATGCTTTGGAAAAAGTTATGGGCATCGTTGTTGCCCAGCGAAGCCCATGGGTCGATTTTCAGTTTGTGCGCTTGGCTCAAACTCGTCGGCGTGATGTATGCGCCTGCCACTTCACGCGCGCCATCAATACCGTCGGTATCGCCAGCAAGCGCGTGAATGCCGTCTGCGCCATTTAATTTTATCGCGAGCGATAATAGAAACTCAACATTGCGACCCCCTGCTCCGTTGCCTTTGACGGTAACAGTGGTTTCGCCACCTGAAATTATAGCGCAGGGTGTTTTGATGGGCTGGCCAAAGCCCTTTGCTTGCATTGCAATGCCAGCCATCACGATGCCAACTTCGCGGGCTTCGCCTTCGATTGCATCACCTAAAATGATCGGTTCATAGCCTGCTGCCTTAGCGATGCTTGCCGCGGCTTCGAGCGATTTTTGTGGTGAGGCTACGCAGATGGCTTTGGTGTTTGCCAATCTTGGATCATTTGGCTTTGGTGTTTCATCTTGCGCTGTGGCTAAATGGGCAGTGACCGATGCTGGCACACTGATTTCATATTTGGCGATGATGTGGCGGGCTTGCGCGAAAGTGGTTGGATCAGCAACTGTTGGGCCCGATGCGACAGCAGCCAAATCATCACCTGGCACATCAGAAATCACTAACGTGACGACACGCGCTGGGAATGCCGCTGCAGCCAGCCTGCCGCCTTTGATGGCAGAAAGGTGTTTGCGCACGCAATTCATTTCACCAATCGGCGCACCTGATTTCAGAAGCGCTCTGTTTACTGCGCGCTTGTCTTCAACGCTGATGCCATTGGCAGGCAAGCTAAGCAAAGCCGATCCGCCACCAGAAATTAATGCTACAACCAAATCGTCCTTGCTCAATCCTTCGAGCATTTTTAACATGCGGGCAGCGGCATGGGTTCCGGCATCATCGGGCACGGGGTGAGCGGCTTCGACGATTTCGATTTTTTTGCAAGCGGCACCGTGGCCATAGCGGGTGACTATAAGTCCTTCAAGCGGCGCGTTCCAATTTTTCTCAAATACTTGTGCCATTGCCGCTGAAGCTTTGCCTGCGCCCACAACAATTGTGCGACCCTTTGGAGGGGCTGGCATATGAGCGGGTATGCAGTTCGATGGCAATGCGGTTTTCACGGCGGCATCAAACATGGCACGCATCAGCTCTATTTGTTTTTCGGAATTTTGCATTCTGGCACTGTACTTGATTGTGAATTTTTGACAATGAGGGCCATGATCCAAGCTCTCGCCATTTTAGAAAAACTGATTTCATTTCCAACCGTCAGCAAAGATAGCAATCTCGCTTTGACCGATTATGTGCAACAGTTCCTCAGTGAATTGGGCATCCAATCTTCAATTGTTTACAATGAAGAAAAAACCAAAGCTAATCTATGGGCGACGATTGGGCCTGCGAATATGGGTGGCGTGGCGCTTTCGGCTCACACGGACGTGGTGCCTGTGGTTGGGCAGAACTGGAGTTCTGATCCATTTGTGATGGCGCGTCATGGTGGCAATCTTTATGGGCGCGGTACGGCAGATATGAAAGGCTTCATTGCGTGTTGTCTGGCGATGGCAGCGCGGATTGATCAATCCAAATTGATGACGCCCATTCATTTTGCGTTTTCTTATGATGAGGAAATTGGCTGCATTGGCGTGCGCCGGTTGCTTGACATGTTGAGGACGCTGCCTTTTCGCCCACGCTTTTGCATTGTGGGGGAGCCTACCATGCTGCAAGTGGTAACAGCGCATAAGGGCAAGCTGGGTTTTCGCGTGACGGCACACGGGCTGGAGGCGCATTCCAGCTTGGCGCCAATCGGTGTTAATGCGATTTATATGGCCTGTGATTTGATTGCGGAAATCCGCCGCATTCAAGATGATTTGGCAGCACACGGCGCGCGCGACGGCGAATATGAGGTGGCTTATACCACACTGCATGTGGGCAAGATGTCGGGTGGCGAGGTGATGAATATTGTGCCGAACCATGCCAGCTTTGATTTTGAAATTCGCTATCTGCCGCAGGATGATCAACACGCCATTGTTGCGCGGATCAAACAGGCGGCAGAGGATGTGAGCCAGCGTTACACGCAGGTTTTTGCTGATGCACGGTTTGTGTTTGCGGATTTGCAGAGCTATCCGGCGCTTGAGACGCCGGTTGATAGCGAAGTCGTGAATTTCGTCCGTGCACTGACGGGTGGAAATTCAATAGGCAAGATTACATTTGGCACTGAAGGTGGGTTGTTTCAAAAAGAGCTCGGTATTCCGGCTGTGGTGTGCGGCCCGGGCAATATCGCCATAGCGCATAAGCCAAATGAATATGTTTCCGAAGAGCAAATTGCGCTTTGCGATGCGATGCTCGATAAATTGGTAGAGCGGCTCTCGGGTTAGGGATCGCCCGGCACGCCGTAGCTTGGCGCTAGAGTTGGATCAATAGCGCGTTGGAGATATGCGCCCATTTGCGGTTTGTAATCGTCCCAAAGTTTGCGGAGTTTTTCGACTGGGCCATTGTCTTCCCAATCGACGCGTAAATTCACCAATGGAAAATCTTGCTCGTGATAGACGATGAGGCATGCTGAATGGACAGGGCCTTCTTCACCGCCTGACGCTAATCCAGCCTCTAATGCACGAAGCAACCTTTCGGCCAAATGTTGATCGACGTTGGCGGCAAAAGCATCGGTCATCACTTTAGGTAGCTCTGACGACTTCAACAAATTGCCTGCAGCTACACAATTTTTCTGTTCACTCACCGCGTGGATGCCGAGGATTTGGTCGCCGGAGTATGAAGCAGAGTTTCCGAATTGATCGACCGCTGTAAGTTGGCGGAAATTCACATTTTTGCGATTGCGCGTGACGGCCATGATGGCTTCGCCAGCGCTTAAACCATCTTGCATATAGTCCAGCAATAAAGGTCCAAGCCGAGGGTCTGTTACGTTTTGTGTTGATACCGCGCCGACACCCGAACGCGCATGTGGGCAGCGTGCGCCCACAGCAATAGATGAGGTGGTGATGGCCACGCCGAAGGTACCGGATTTTGCACAGCGGCCTGCTATGGAGAATGTCATTTCGGATCTGGAATCACGGCGGTCACTTCAATTTCGACCAGCCATTCAGGCCGCGCCAAAGCCGTAATCACCAGGCCAGTTGAAGCTGGAAACACGCCCTTCAGCCACTTGCCCATTTCGCGGTAGACATCTTGGCGGTAACGCACGTCGGTCAAATATACCACAATGCGGCAGATGTGATCCATGTCGCCGCCTGACTCTTCCATCAGCAATTTAATGTTGGCCATGGTCTTTGCAGTTTGGGCTGTTGCATTACCAACATGCAAGCTTTCGCGCGTATCCAAATCTTGGGCGACTTGGCCACGTACAAACACCATCGTGCCGCGCGCTACAACAGCTTGGCATAGGTCATTGTCGAGTTTTTGTTCAGGATATGTGTCCTTCGTGTTGAAGGGGCGGATGCGGGTGTGGGCTGTCATGTTAAGCTGCCGTCATCTTGAATTTCTTTACACCAATTGGTGGGTTCTCCATTCGTGCTTGTGCAAGATCATACCCAAGCTGCAGACGCAACCAAAAATCTGCGGTACTGCCGATCGCCTTTTCAAGTCGAAGAGCCATTTCGGCTGAGATTCCACTTGACCCATTCAAGATACGATAGAGTTGTTGCCGCGTAACACCTAATCCCAACGCCGCAGCGGATACGCTTAGCCCAAGCTCTTCAATTTCTCCCCTAATCAACTCGCCAGGATGAAGAGGACGTTTCATTGGCATGACTGCAACTCCCTAATGATAATCAATAAAATCTAAATCCAAAACGTTACCTTCTTTAAAGCGAAACACGAGGCGCCAATTGGTTCTCACTGTTACAGCCCAAAATCCTCGCAAGTCGCCACGAAGTGCATGCAGCTTGAAAGTCGGCAGGTCGAGTTCATCAACAACTTTTGTTTGATCAAGCGCATGCAACAAAAGGGAAACGCGTTTCAACATATCGGACGGTAGCTTGCGGCCATCATCATTTTCATAAAGCTGGCGCAACCCCTTGTGCGCGAAGCTTTGGATCATTGGTTTTTTGTAACATGTAACGTGACATGTGTCAAATCTACTGTGCCGCCTACTTCATTTCACCCCAGATACGGTCTGACATCCCGCCCGCTTTTTGCGCGAAGGTCAAGGTTTGGTTCCAATCGAAATTGCGATAAACGGCGGCCGATTGCGCGAACGGTGCGGACTGTGCGAAGAGTTGGAAGGTGAGGCGGTGGCCTGCGTAATCGGAGTTTAATAGATCTCGCGCAAGGGCCAATAGCTTCCGCCTGTCTTCAGCCAACCATTGGTCATTGATGGTATAATATTTATCCATCCACTTTTTGGTTTCAGGGTGATCAAATACGGCTGAATCTGGAGTTACACAAATCTGGCCGCCGCAAAGTTCACGGGCGATATGCATCATCTTTGGTAAGTTATTCAGAGCATGAACGCGGCCTGTCATCAGTAGCGATTGGTTCGGCATCAGCAAGCCATTCGGGCTTTTTTCGGCGGTGTAGATTGAAGCTGTAAGATGCGCGTTGATGCCTTCGCGCCACACGGCAAGTTCCGACAATTTTTCTTGAACGGCTTGCTGTTTATCAAGCCCGGTCTGTTTGGCATTCCACATGGCCGCGCCAATAATGAGATCGGCATATGACAATGTGCGCTGAACAAATGGGAATGCAGAATAGCGGTGCAGTGTTTGGCGGATGAAGGCCGCAGCTTTGGTGTGCTGATAAAACAGCACATCCTCCCACGGAATGAGTACGTTATCCAAAATCATGATGGTGTCGACTTCGTCGAACTTGTTTGACAATGGATAGTCTCGTGCCGATGCGCGGTTAGTGAAGCCAGTGCGGCAGATGTGTTTCACGCCCGGGGCATTCATATGCACGATACAACCCAGCGCATAGCTTGAAAGTTTAGAGTCACCCCAATTGGCTATTGTTGGTTTTAGAAAGGCTTGGTCGGCATAGGCGGCGGCAGTTTCATATTTGGCGCCGCGAATGATAATGCCTGCGTCAGTTTCTTTGACCACATGCACCAGCATATCCGGATCTTGGTCTTGCGGTGGTTTGGAACGATCGCCTTTGGGATCCGTGTTTGCCGACACATGGAACGGATCATCATGCAGTGCCTTCATGATGTGGCGTTCGATGTTGGCGGCAAAGCGCGGATCGATCTCGTTGAGAATATCTTTGCCGTCCCATAGCGACCACATTTCACCAATGGTTTCATCGCCCATGCGGGTAACGACGCCGCCAATGTCTTTCATGACAGTGTCAACCGCATTGCGCTTATCATGCCAATCTTGTTGAACGCGTGGTAGTTTGTTGCCGATGGCAAAGCGCTTGCCGCTCTCTTCGTAAGTCATCTTTGACTGGGTTGCAGCTTCATGTTGCATGTCATAGATGCGGGCGCGGATATCAACAGCGGGCCTGAACAGTGGATGGCGGGTTACATCTTTTACACGCTCGCCATTGATCCAAACTTCACGGTCATCTCTGATTGATTCGCGGTATTGTTCGCCTGTTCTAATCATTGCGGTTTCCTACGTCTTTATCATTCGGCCATAATATCGATTGGAATAGACCATAGGCTCAGTATCGCCGCGCAAGGCGGAGATGACCCGGCCCAAAAAGATGCGGTGGGTTCCGGCATCGTGAAAGCAATCGAGTTCACATTCAAAGCTTGCCGTCGCGTTTACAAGGATTGGCAACCCAAGCGCGCCGCCCTCTATCCAAGCGTGTCGCTGAAAATCATAAGCTATGCCTTCCGTGGCGCGGCCCGCGAATACTTGTGCAATGTCTTGGCTTTGCGCGTTCAAAATATTTACTGCAAAGCGATGGTTCTGGATGATGGCTGCAACCGCAAAATTTTTACGATTGACACAGACCAACAATATAGGTGGTTCAGCAGAAACTGACGTTACGGCACTTACCGTCAAACCAAATTTTCCGGCGGGACCATCGGTTGTTACAATGCTTACGCCATTGGCCAGCGCTGCCATGGCATCGATAAAGCGTTCTTTGGATTCAGAAGGAATTAAGGGCGGAGTGATCTGCATATTCATGGTGCTTTACATGGCATAAATTTATGATTAGAAAAAATAGATAATAACTCGGTTTTGAATAGCATTAAACTATGTTAAAATTCACCTTGAGACAATTAGAATATGCCGTCCACATTGCTGATCGCGGATCAGTTGCGGGCGCGGCTGAAGCGCTTGGTGTAGCACAGCCTTCGGTTTCTGCTGCGCTCAAAAAACTTGAGGAAATCGTCGGGTTGCAAATCTTCATTCGCCAACACGCGCAAGGTTTAACGCCAACAGCACGGGGCAAAATATTTTTGGCAGATGCGCGTCGGCTTTTATCTCAAAGTGAAGAATTGGCCCGTCAATCGGATGCTGAAACGGGGCCCTTGAAGGGGCGGGTGCAGGTTGGAAGTTTCGTTACATTGGCACCCACTTATGCGCCTATTCTCATTAGCAAATTCAATGCGTTATATCCCAATGTTGAGATTGTTCTCGAAGAAGGAGTTCAATCTGAGTTGCTGAGCGGTTTGCGAAACGGGCAACATGATGTGGCCCTGATGTATGATGTTGATTTGCCCCACGATGTTGAAGCAAAGGAAGTGGCGTCGCTGAAGCCTTACGTGCTTTTATCAGCGTCGCATCGGCTTGCGCAGTGCAGAAACATTTCGCTTTCCAGTTTGACGAATGACAAACTTATTCTGCTCGATATTCAACCGGGCCGGACATATTTCTTGCGATTGTTGGAGGCGCAAGGTGTGCAGCCGATTATCGGATTTTCGTCGGCCTCGCTTGAACTTGTGCGCGGCATGGTGGCGCGTGGGTTGGGATATTCACTATTGGTAACGCGGCCTGCGGGAGACCAGTCTTATGATGGTGAAAAACTGAGTATTTGTGAAATCGCGGGGCCCGCCGAGCGCGGGGTCATTACCGTTGCACATTTGAAAAATGTGCGGCGCACACGGGCGGCCCAAGTTTTCGAAAAATTCTGTGTTGATTATTTTAAGACTGTGCAAAAATAGAGATCAAAGAAATTACGGAAAGAAATTCATGCGCGCTGATGTTCCACCCACGATTTATCTTAGAGATTATAAAGTTGCCCCATTCAAAATTGAGAGCGTAGAGCTCACGTTTGAACTGTCGCCTAACGCAACGCGGGTGACTTCACAAATCAGATTGAAGCGTAATCCGAAGTCACTCGAGAAAAATGCGCCGCTGGTTTTTGATGGTGAGAAACTAAAGCTCATCAGTGCTGAAGTTGATGGCCGCATGTTGGCCTCTGACCAATACGCGGTGGATGCAGACAGTTTGACGATTGTCATTCTTCCCAAGGGTGAATTCAATTTATCAATCGTCACCGAGTGCGATCCGCAGGGCAACACTGCATTAACGGGTCTCTATATGTCGAATGGCATGTATTGTACGCAATGCGAGGCACAAGGGTTTAGGCGCATCACTTATTTTTATGATCGCCCTGATGTGATGACGATTTTTAAAGTTCGCATTGAGGGGGCATCGTCGCTGCCGGTTCTCCTGTCCAATGGTAATGCCGTCGAGCACGGCAAGCTTGCTGGTGATCGCCATTATGTGGTGTGGGATGATCCGCATCCGAAACCCAGTTATTTGTTTGCTTTGGTTGGTGGTGATTTGGCGCATGTGAAGAGTATTTTCAAAACTATGAATGGCCGCAATGTTGAACTGGGCATTTATGTTGAGAAGGGCAAGGAAGGTCGCTGCGATTGGGCTATGCAAGCGTTGAAAGCCTCAATGCTGTGGGATGAGAAGGCGTTTGGACGCGAATATGATCTGGATGTTTTTAACATTGTTGCGGTTTCAGATTTCAATATGGGGGCCATGGAAAACAAGGGCCTCAATATTTTCAACGACAAATATATTTTGGCGCTCCCTGAGACGGCGACGGACACCGACTACATTTTAATCGAAGGCATTATCGCACACGAATATTTCCACAATTGGACAGGCAATCGCATTACTTGTCGCGATTGGTTTCAACTTTGTTTGAAAGAGGGCCTCACGGTTTTCCGTGATCAAGAATTCACTTCTGATATGCGTTCGCGTGCTGTAAAACGCATTGAAGATGTGAAGCGGCTGCGTTCGAGTCAGTTTCCTGAGGATCAGGGGCCATTGCAACATCCAGTGCGGCCTTCATCCTACATCGAGATCAATAATTTTTATACGCCGACAATCTACGAGAAAGGTGCTGAGCTTTGTCGCATGATGAAGACACTGATTGGCGATAAGGCATTTGCCAAAGCGATGAAACTTTATTTCAAGCGCCATGATGGCGAGGCCGCGACCGTTGAAAACTTTGTTGCGTGCATGGCCGATGCTTCGGGCCGCGATATGAAGCAATTCTTCCGGTGGTATGAACAGTCTGGAACGCCAACTGTTTCAGTACTTGGAACATATAACAAGAAAAAGAAAACGTATGAGCTAACGGTTTCACAATCGCAACCAAGCCTTAAGGGTCAAAAGAAAAAATTGCCGCTGCATTTTCCTTTGATGGTTGGGTTGGTTAACTCAAAGGCAAGGGATATACCTCTGATTTTAAAGGGAAAAAATCAACTCAAATCGGGCATTCTTGAAATCACTGATGCAAAGCACTCGTTTAAATTTAAAGATATTACCGAAGCCCCTGCTCTATCAATTAATCGTGGGTTTTCGGCACCAGTTGTTTTGAAAACGAATGTGTCTGCGGCAGAGCAATTATTTTTAATTGGAAATGACTCAGATAATTTCAATCGCTGGGAAGCCGCTCAGACTATTGGCAAGGCTCTCATTGTTAAAACAGCTAAAGCTTTGGCCTCGCAAAAAAAACTGCCGCGTGTTTCTGCTTTTGCTGAAGCTCTGGGTAAGTGTTTGGGGAGTTCGAAACTTGATGATGCTTTTAAAGCACTCATTCTTGTTCTGCCAAGTGAAGCTGATGTGACGGCGGCAATTGGCAAGGATGTTGATTCGGATTTGGTTTATGCGGCGCGAGAATCTGTTCGCTCAAATATCGCAAAACATTTGTTCAACATGTTGCAGACTGCATTTGAACAGACTGCCGTTGCTGGCCCTTACAAACCGGATACTCGCGGCACTGCGCGACGTTCATTGCGATTGGTGCTGCTGAGTATGATCGCCGCAGCTGATGGCGATTTAGGTTTAAAACTTGCGCAAAAAGAATTCGCAGCGCCAGATAACATGACGATTGAGATCGGAGCGTTGGTTTGCATAAGGTCGCTCATCCGCCCTGAAACTGAAGAGATGCTGGCTGCCTTCCATCAACGCCACAGCCATGATCATTTAATTTTAGACAAGTGGTTCGGTTTGAACGCTGCTATTCCAGGTGCTGATGCTGCGCAACGCATTGAACGGTTGCTGAAACATCCTGATTTCAAACTGAACACACCAAACCGCGTCTATGCACTTGTCGCTGGTTTTGCAAATGGCAATAACACAGGGTTCAATGCTGCAAGCGGCGACGGTTACCGTGTTGTGGGGGATGTGATCATCGCACTTAATGCGATTAACCCGCAAGTTGCGGCAAGGTTGGCCACTGCATTTCGCAGTTGGAAGCTGTACGATGTTGACCGCCGCAATCATGCGCAGAAAAATATGCAGCGCATTCTGGCAACATCGGCGCTATCGAATGATGTCTTCGAGATCATATCAAGAACATTGAAGGCATAGTTTAATTTAGGCCAGCTTTTGCTTGGCAAATCAGATTCGCAGGCGGTAATTCTATCTTACGGCAGCCAAGGCTGATTCGTTTGTAAACGGCGTTGCATTTGAAGTCTGGCATTTAACTTCAATCTAGAACTGGGCGCAAATTGGCCAACGCACACATTAAAGAACTTTTCTTCCGCGACAGAACGCTTCACTTGCCGATGCCATGGCCAGGCCACACAGGCTATTCTGTTTCCGAACGCGCGATGCGCAGGTTGATCATTGCGCTAACAGGCCTTTTTCTGCTCACATTGGCTGCCGCACTGATCTCGCAACTCCTCGCAAGTCGTGCTCAGCATTTGGCGGATCAAGGCCAGTTTTCAATTCTGCAAACTGAGCGTGTTGCACAAAATATTAAAATGAAATTTTTGAATGAAGCTGCGTCGGGCAAGACCAACAGCGGCCTCTCTCAATCTCTCCTCGCGCAATCTGTTCCGGCTGATGCTCTAGGTCTTAACCGCGTTTACGTGCTGCTCAATAGTGATGGACTAATTGTAGGCACTGTGCCCGTGAATGCATCTTACATTGGCAAGAGCATTAGTCATCTGATGGGCAAGGGATTTGTGCTCGATGCTGCAGTGAATGCGTCCAGCATGATGCCGACACAACTTGCTGATGGCGAGGCGGTGTTGATGGCGTCTCGTGATCTTGCACCATTTGCCGGAAGTCTATTGGCTTTTCAAAAAAAGTCTGACGTGCTGTCTGTTTGGCGCAACGGCGTTAAGGAGCTGTCGGTTTTATTTGCCGTAACGTTTCTCGTTTTAATGATGTTGTCGGGCGCGTTTCATTGGCAAGCCGCTAAAGCGTCGGATGCCGATGAGATGTTAACGATGGCGACCACACGACTGGACAAAGCACTGGACGGCGGTGAGTGCGGGTTGTGGGATTGGAATTTGGCTGAAGGACATATTTTTTGGTCTAAATCCATGTTCGAAATTTTAGGTTTGCCGCCTAAAGGCGATTTTTTGAGCTATGGCGAAATTGCAGAATTGATACATCCCGACGATGCCAAGCTTGATAATTTGATTGAAGATTTGCTGGTTGGTCAGCGCAAGATTTTTGACCAAGAATTCCGGATGCGCCATAAAAAGGGCAATTGGGTTTGGTTGCGGGCGCGTGCAGCCTTGGCGCCTGGACAAGGACAGAGCGAGCCTCATCTTGTTGGAATTGTGTTTGATATTTCGCGTCAGAAAAAACTCGACAGAATGAACCGTGAGGCGGAAGTGCGCCTTAAAGATGCGGTTGAAAATATCTCGGAAGCTTTCGTGTTGTGGGATACAGAAAGCAAACTGGTTTTGTGCAATTCAAAATATCAACAATTTCATTCGTTGCCATCAGCAGTTTGCCAACCTGGCACACCATATGGCGATGTTGCGGCGGCTTCAAAAGAACCAGTGGTTCGCCAGTTTGTGCCAGGTCAGGCAAATGATAATTCAGGGGC
The DNA here is from genome assembly GCA_043745625.1 of Aestuariivirga sp. GTDB lineage: Bacteria > Pseudomonadota > Alphaproteobacteria > Rhizobiales > Aestuariivirgaceae > Aestuariivirga. Next base: position 19,673 of record JAYTSN010000391.1, read on the forward strand.
ACGCTCGATGGAGGTGCAGCTTGCTGATGGGCGCTGGTTGCAGATTAACGAACGCCGCACGAAGGATGGTGGCTTTGTTTCTGTGGGTACGGATATTACGGCGCTCAAAAAACAAGAAGAGCGATTGCTCCATTCGGAACGCACTTTGATGATCACAGTTCGTGACCTACAGAAAGAACGGCAATTGGCTGAGGAGCAATCACAGCGATTGGCCGAACTTGCAGATAAATACGCGAGCGAAAAAACCCGTGCGGAATCTGCTAATCGTTCGAAATCAGAGTTTCTAGCCAATATGAGCCATGAGTTGCGCACGCCTCTAAATGCCGTCATCGGTTTTAGTGAAATTATGTCGCAAGAAATGTTTGGGCCATTAGGCGCTGCTAAATATAATGAATATGCTTTTGATATTGGCAAAAGTGGACAATTTTTGCTCGATGTAATCAACGACATTCTGGATATGTCGAAGATTGAAGCTGGGCGAGTTGAACTTGAGCCTGCGAATATTGATCTGCGCGGCGTAATGGAAGACGTGTTGCGTTTGGTTGCACCGCGTGCGGCTGAGGGAAAAATTGCTCTGAGCCTCGAACTTGAAAAAGATCTAAACGTGTTTGCTGATCGGCGCGCTCTTAAACAAGTTCTTATCAATCTCATATCCAATGCCATAAAATTTACACCCGAAGGTGGCTCTGTTACCGTCAAAATTAAGGCAACGGTTGAAACAGTCAGTGTACAAATTATCGACACTGGCATAGGCATTCCGCAACGCGACATTCAAAAGCTAGGGCGACCATTTGAACAGGTCGAAAACCAGTTCACTAAGAGCAAGAGCGGATCAGGTTTGGGATTGGCCATTTCAAAATCATTGGTGGATTTGCATGGCGGGAGCCTGAAAATCACCAGTAAAGTTGGGCAAGGCACAATAGTTCATGTTGACCTGCCGATTGCTCGGGCGAAAGTAGCACTCACTGCTTGAAATTATTTTCTTGGCAAGTGGGCCGCTCGATCACGGATCAATTCTGCTAATTTGCCGCGTTCTTCCGGAGTCAATTTGGAAACCACATCCATGATGAGGCTGTTTGCCTGGCTGGCGACACTGGCGGAACCTTGGGTGAATTCATCAACGACTGATTTTAATTTTGCGGATTCTAAATCTTGCTGGTCGAGAATGTCGGCATATTTAAGCGTCACGGCATCGGCTGCCATTCTTACCTTTAACACTTGATCTCGTTTGGCTTCGAAAACGCCCATCAATTCGCGGCGTCTTTCTCTTGGTAGTTCAGCAAAAAAGTTGCGTGGAAGGAGTTGTGCCCGGTTTTCTAAAAATGCGAATGGGCCAGGGCCGCGCTTTATCTTTGAGCCTAAGATTACACCACCGACCAAAAGATTGGCCATCAGCGATATAACCAGAAGCCCTGTCCACCACCGTGAACGA
>JAYTSN010000392.1:0-2794 GCA_043745625.1 Aestuariivirga sp.
GAAGAGGAAGCTGACATCGTGTTGATGAGTTCAGCCACGGATAGCTTCCACTCTGATCCCAGCCACGTGAAAGGCAAACCGATCGTCGTCAACACACTGGAACTTCCGCCGGAAGGCAAGAACATTGATAACAAATTGTTTGTGAAGTCCTACCCAGCATGGGAGAGCATGACGTTTGACTATCGCAAGGAATATAACCGCGACCCCGATGCCAACGCGCTCTATCATTTTGAACTCGATGGCATCCGCTTTTTGCACATGGGCGATACGGGCGTTCCGGTGGCTGAAGAGCATCTGAAGAATCTTGAAGGCAAGGTAGATGTCTTGCTGGCACTGGCAGGAGCTCATGCCACCATTGCACTTGATGAGCTGGATAAAGTGATCGACCGACTGAAACCCAAGGTCGTAATCCCTATGCACTACTATAGCCCCAAGGGCGTTTTGAAAATCGAGCCTGTTGAAACCTTTCTTGGGCATTGCAAGCCGGAGAATGTAACGCGCGTTAAAGGCTCAATGCTCGAACTCACGGCGGCAACCCTGCCCAAAACCAATACGCCACATGTTTTCGTTCTGGAGCAGTCAAGGTAACTCCAATAATTTTCGAATTGTTTGCGGAGGTAAGGTAGCATGAATGACGGTATTCTGATCGGTATTGATGCGGGCACTTCGGTCATTAAGGCCGTGGCCTTTACAACTGATGGTAAGGAATTAGCCATTGCTGCTATTCCAAATAAATATGTCACGCTGCCGGGTGGAGTTGCAGAACAAGACATGGCGCTAACTTGGGAGAGTGCTGCTGTCACGCTCAGGCACCTCACCGAGCAGATCCCTGATCTTGCCTCCCGCCTTCTAGCAATATCGGTCACTGCGCAGGGCGACGGCCTATGGCTGATTGATAAACAAGGAGAACCAGTCGGTCCTGCAACTATCTGGCTTGACAATCGCGCCGCCTCAATTGTTGAGGAGTATGTTGCATCGGAAAACTACGCAGCGCACTACGAACGCACAGGCACGGGCATGACGGTTGTGCAGATGAGTGGCAAGCTTGCTTGGATGCAGCGCCATAAGCCAGGAGGCCTAGCCAAAGCTACGCAGGCATTCCACTGCAAGGACTGGATTTACTTCAAGCTGACTGGCGATCGCTTCACCGATCCATCAGAGGCCAACTGCACTTTCGGCAATTATGACACCGGCATTCATCAGCCCGACATTCTGGATCAACTGGGAGCTGGCAATGCCAAGCAATTGCTCACGCCCGTTATAGACGGAACGCAAGATTGTGGCAGGTTGACCGAAAACGCAGCAAAGCTAACGAATTTAAAGGCCGGAACACCCATTTGCCTTGGCTATGTCGACTATGTGTGCACCGGTTTAGGCGGGGGCCTGTTTGATCCGACAGGTCAAACGGGCTGCACCATTATTGGTTCAACCGGTATGCACATGCGCCTTCGGACTGATACGAATTCTGTCCAACTCAACACGGATCGGGCTGGTTTCACTGTCAGCTTTCCTGCTCCCGGGATGGTTGCGCAAATACAATCCAATCTGGCCGCTACGTTAAACATAGATTGGTTGCTGGATGTGGCGATTGGCATTCTGGCTGACAACGGATTGCAAAAGAGCCGTGCGGATTTGCTGAAAAATCTAGATGAGAAAGTGCTGGCGCGAGAACCTGCAAAGCTCCTGTATCATCCTTATATTTCTTGGGCAGGCGAGCGCAGCCCCTTTATGGATACGGCGGCGCGGGCAATGTTCAATGGTCTCGACACAACGGCCAATTACTATGACATGATGCGCAGCGTGTTTGAAGGTTTAGCGTTTGCTGCGCGCGATTGTTACGAAGTGATGGGGCCAATTCCAAAGGAGATAAGGGTGACCGGTGGTGCCGCAAGATCAAATGCTCTGCGGCTGATTTTAGCAAGTGTGCTCAATGCGGAGATTCGCACCGTATCGCGGGAAGAAGCTGGTGCGGCCGGAACCGCGATGATTGCCGCAGTCCAGCAAAAGCTTTTCCCTGACATGGCCGCTTGCGCCAAGGTTTGGGTTGATCCCTATCTTGGCTCCTCCACTCAACCAGATACTCAACTGGCAAGCCGATATCACCAAGTTTTCCCACTTTATGTCGCGGCGCGCAAAGCCATGCGTCCAATTTGGCGCGGATTGCAAGAAAATTGATTTTTATCCTTGACAAGGCGAAAATTCTGTTCTATATATGTTCCCACATTGCTGAATATGGTCATGGACGAGACCTACCAAAACAGTCGTCCGCCTCCGCTGGAGGTGCCTAACCGGGTGGGACGCCCGGCGGCATCTGCGAAGGTTTCGGGTGTGCCGGCACCTGACGCCTTCGTAAACCCCTGAAAAGGGTTCAGGCGAGAGTTGGGCCGTTCATCGCATCGGCCAAGCGACCCGGGGCCGACGGGACGTCGTGTGATGTTAAACAATGTTTTTGCGGGTGTTGCAGACTATCCGAGAAGTTGTCGCTTTTTGCACTTTTTTGCCAACAAGAATGATGATGCTGAATTGCTGATGGAAGCTGCGGTTTGTGAGTTGCTGCTAATCACGTTGGTTTGACCGCCCTTGCCGATCCTGTCTCATGCGGCATCACAAAATGTACCAATGCGTCGATGACCCCCTGCCGCCAGAGGCAGATTTGATTTTGCATTAGAGCAACGGTTGTTCAATTGCGATCAATTAACACCAAGTTTCGTCACCCCGGCGAAGGCCGCTATCATATTCACACATCTTTTTCAGCGAAATCTGAAAATCAATAAAAGCTCTATTTTCTCCATAT
>JAYTSN010000393.1:0-2791 GCA_043745625.1 Aestuariivirga sp.
TACTATCAGCCATTTTACAACACCAAGACAGGTGAGCTTTGTGGCTTTGAAGCTTTGATGCGTTTGGACCATACGGAGCTCGGCGCGATATCGCCAACCGAGTTCATTCCCGTTGCAGAAGAATCAGGGGCCATCAACAAGCTTGGGGCTTGGGCATTAGCCGAAGCTTGCAGCGAAGCTGCAAAATGGCCGAACCATCTCACGGTCGCAGTGAACATTTCTCCCGAACAGTTTTACAACGGCACACTGATCACCGATGTTCACAATGCATTAGAGCTATCGAGTTTCCCTGCTTACCGTTTGGAATTAGAAATCACTGAAAGCACAATGCTTAAAGATTCCGAAATGGTTTTGTCTCAGTTAAACTCATTGCGCGATATGGGTTGCGCTATCGTACTAGACGATTTTGGCACCGGATATTCCAGCCTGAGCTACCTCTGGAAATTCCCATTTTCGAAACTGAAAATCGATAGGTCATTTGTGCAAGCTCTTGATAGTACGCATTTGGTGCGTGGCATGCTGCGCTCTATTATTGATCTGTCGCGTAATCTAGGCCTTAAAATTACCGCAGAAGGTATAGAAACGCCTGAGCATGTGGCTTTACTGCGAGAATATGCTTGTGATTATATCCAAGGATTTTTGACCGGAAAGCCAACAAGCACACAAGAACTTCCTGCAGTAATTATTAAAAACTTTGCCAGCCAGTTGCAAGAACAACCCTACTTCGTTCCAAAAACACCGGCTGCGCAAATGAAAGCGCAACCGCTTTAGCCGGACCAATCATTAATGAGCCCTCCAAATTTGCCGACAAGAGATTTGCCTGTTTTAAAAGCAACGTCCCATATTTTCAGTGGCGTAAAAGCACACTGGCGCCCCATGTTAAATTTAGCGTTACCTTGGATAGCGCTTATTACATTGCTCAATATTATTGCCGTGCGAGTATATCCGTCGCCACCTTCATCAACACCACAATTTAATCTCAACTGGATTGATGTTGTAATTTTTTTCTTGAACCTTCTGGCAACAGCTTCTGTTGCTGTCTCGTGGCATCAATTTATTTTGCGTGATGCTCCGTTGAATGCCGTCAAACCATTTCGTATGGATAAAAATGTGCGGCTTTATTTCGTCCGCATTATTTTAATCGATGGCATTTGCTTTATTCCATTTGTGGCATTGGCCGTTGCATTGGGTATTATCCCACCCGTTTTTTGGCCGGTCGTTCTTGCCCTGCTCATTCAACTTGCTGTGTTTGCATACCGTATCTCACTCAGCTTACCCGCAATCGCCATCGGCAATTTGGCAATCGGCTTGAAGCAATCGATTGAGATAACGCGCGGCAACAATTTGCGCATCCTCGGCTTGTTGGCACTCGTCTATCTTATTCTCGTCGTTGTACTTCTTGCGTTTGCAGTCGCTGTGAACATTCTTCAGCTCATCAGTCCGACTTTGGGATTTATAAGTGTCTTTATATTCGGAATCCCCGTCGTGTTTTTCAACATGCTGTTGGCCGCGTCTTTGCTGACGTCACTCTACGGTTTTTTCATCGAGAAGCGCGAGTTTTAATCCGCAAACGGATCCTTCATCAAAATCGTATCTTCACGCTCCGGCGAAGTTGAAAGCATCGCAATCGGGCATTGGATCAACTCTTCCAAATAGCGCACATACTTCACTGCCTGCGCCGGAAGCGCCGACCATGACCTTGCCCCCGCAGTTGTTCCCTTCCAGCCATCAAAGCTTTCATAAATGGGCTCAACACGCGCCTGTTGATCTTCGGCTGCCGGAAACAAATCAATGCGCTTGCCATCAAGCTTATAACCAACACTCACTTTGATTTCTTCAAGCCCATCAAGAACATCAAGCTTGGTCAGCGCAATGCCTTGTATGCCAGAGGTCTTAATTGCCTGGCGCACCAGCACCGCATCAAACCAACCCACCCGGCGCTTGCGGCCCGTAACTGTGCCAAACTCGTGGCCACGCGCCCCAATCCATTCACCCACTTCATTGGCTTGTTCGGTCGGAAACGGCCCAAAGCCAACACGCGTTGTGTAAGCCTTGCAAATCCCCAGAACATAACTCACTGCCGATGGGCCTAATCCTGAACCCGCTGCCGCCTGCCCCGCCACCGTATTTGACGACGTCACATAAGGATATGTGCCATGATCAATATCAAGCAGAATACCTTGCGCACCCTCAAACAAAATCCGTTTTCCCGCGCGGCGCATATCATCAAGCCTGGCCCACACCGCATCAGAAAATGGCAAAATCTTTGGCGCAATTTCAGCCAGCCGCGCCATGACCGATGCCGCAGTGTGCTCTGGTTGCCCCATGCCACGACGCAAAGCATTATGATGAGTGAGCATCCGGTCAATCTTGGGGCCAAGGGTTGCCAAATCCGCAAGATCATTCACGCGAATGGCGCGCCTGCCAACCTTGTCTTCATAAGCAGGCCCTATGCCTCTGCCAGTCGTACCAATCTTGCCATCACCAGCTGCTGCTTCACGCAATTTATCAAGCTCGCTGTGAAGTGGTAAAATCAATGTGGCATTGCCAGCAATGCGTAAGTTATCGCGGTTGATCACAACACCTTGTTTGGAGAGCTTCTCTATTTCGGCAATCAACGCCCAGGGGTCAACCACCACACCATTGCCGATAACTGAAAGCTTGCCCGGCCGCAGAATTCCCGATGGCAACAGCGATAATTTATAAGTCACACCATTGATAACCAGCGTGTGACCAGCATTGTGACCGCCCTGAAAACGCACCACCACATCGGCGCGTTCCGAAAGCCAAT
>JAYTSN010000394.1:0-8058 GCA_043745625.1 Aestuariivirga sp.
GTCTTCATATGAGCTTCCCAATCGGCGCGCGTCGCCCAGTTTTCGTGAAACACGTAAAGCCCAGCATCTTCATCAGACTGGTGCATATCATAGTTGAGACAACCCTTCTCAGCACGGGTTGGGGCCACCAATGTTTTAAGAATATCACCCAATTTTTTTTCAAGGCCGGGCTTGGCCTTTAACGTAGCAACAACAGTGAGTGGCTTCATGGTCGTTTCCTTTCAATTAAAAAATTAATGGCGCAACGAGGCTAAAATATCGGCCTCGTTGCGCCCGTGAATCAGGGCGAATTTGTTTGCAAGATCGGCAATTGCTGCCGGAATGTCGGAAAATCGGTCAACCAGTGCATCAGGTGCCAGAGTGTTGAGCAGCGTATGAGCGTAACCATAGGTGACGGCCACAACAGGCAAGCCAGCTGCTTTGGCCGTTGCGATATCAACTTCTGAGTCACCCACCATGATCGACAGATAGCTTTCGGGCACATGTGGCGGCAAGGTTCGCAGCAAATGCTGTGGATCAGGCTTTGCGACGCCAAATGTGTCAGGCCCAGCAATGATTTCAAAATAGTGTGCGATGCCCAATCCCTCAAGAATTGGGCGGGCGAACGCTTCTAGCTTGTTGGTGCAGACAACCATACGCCAGCCATGGCTCGACAGATGCGAAAGTATTTCGGTCACCATCGGATAAAGTGTGGCTTTTGCAGGCAGTCTTTCGGCATAGAGGGCTTGGAAGCGCTGTGTCGCCACGGAGGCTTCTGCCTGGTTCAGATGTTTTCCGCACACCGCAAAACCCTTGAGCACCAAATTTGAGATGCCATGACCGATCAACTTGCGTGTGGCATCAAGACCAATGGCTGCAAATCCGGTTTCGACAAGAAGTGCATCCAAGGCATCCGCCAGATCCGGCGCGCTGTCTACCAAGGTTCCATCAAGGTCAAAAATGATCGTCCCTCGTTCTTGGTTCAATGTTTTGGCCCCATGATCCTTGCGGTCACTCACCGGACCTGACGCTTTGAGCAATCAGACGGGACACGAGTGCAGCCTCTTCCAAGAAAGGCATATGGCCAGCTTCAACGCGGTGAAGAGCGGCATGTGCGGGAACTGCCAATTCAGTTTCGGCGGGAGGAATGATTGCATCGCGGCGACCAAGGATGACGCGGCATGGTCCTTTGAAGTTCATCAATTCATTGCGCACGGAGAACAGTTGCGTTGAACCCTCGAACAGACTTTCGGCGATTTGTCCCTGCGTCTGCACGATGGTGCTCGCTTGACGGGCCGCAAAGGTTGCGCCAACCAATGAAGAAGGAATATTTTTGAAATCATGAACCAAACGGCGCATTTGTGCAGCAAGAGCCGCCTCTGAGCGTGCGCTCAGAAAACCCGAGACGAAGTTTCCGTTAATTGTGGCGCCCAAGCCAGCAGGTGCAATCAATGTGAGCGATTTGACGACAATGCCCGTTTGCGCCGACAAGGCTACGGCAATGGCAGCGCCCAGTGAATGGCCTACGAAATGGAACTCACCGCCCAATGAACGTAGAGTTGCAGCAACTTCATCAACAAGGCCATCAAAACCTGACTTTGCTGCCATAGGCGAGGCACCATGGCCAGGAAGGTCAACCGCGATCATGGGATTGGTTATGGTCATTGCCATGACGAGTTGACGCCAAGCGGCAATCTCGCCACCAAAGCCATGTAAGAACATCACGGGCGTGCCGACACCATTTTTCAATGTCTTTATGGTGAGGCGAGGGCTGGACGTTTGAGCAGCATTCACCGTAAGCGCTTGTCCACCAGATTTGGCGATAGCCTCTTCCACATCGCGCACAACAACTGCACGGTGTGGACCGGTGCCGACAACGCGGCCAATGTCCAATCCATGGGATTGGGCAATGCGTCGCGCCAGCGGCGAAGACCGAACGCAACCGTTGGATGGAGCGTTCTCCACGATCGGCGTTTTGGTCGAAATCTTTTCATTACTCGAAATTTGTTTTTGAATGCTCGCAGTGTCATTTTTTGGGTTTGTACCGGTCGCAGGCTTTGCTCCGCCAGCACTCTCCAAAATCACTAACGGCTCAAGCACAGTGGCCAAGTCACCTACTTTGTAAGGCAAGCTCGTCACCACACCATTGGCGAAGGCTTCGACTTCAAAAGTTGCTTTTTCGGATTCGACTTCTGCAACAATGTCGCCACGCTTTACGGTGTCGCCCAACTTTACATGCAAAGCGACGATCTTTGCTTCGGTCAAATCCTGCCCGACTTGTGGAACTAGAATGGTTTCAAGCATATCCGTGACTCCGGGTCATCTTATGCGGCACCCCGACGGCATATTGGCAATTCATCGGCCTCACTCCGCAGCTTGGAGATGGGCTGGCAGGTGCAATGTGCGCAGTGCAGCCGCAATGATGTCATCTGTCTGGGGTACGCTGGCCTTCTCGAGTGCCAAGTTGAATGGCACCGGGATGTCGAGCCCCGCTACGATTTCTACTGGCGCATCGAGATCAAAGAACGCGTCATGTTGGATGATCGATGCGATATCAGAAGCAACACCGCCGCGCCGCGCCGCCTCTTGCACAATTACAACACGCTTTGTCTTTGCCACGGATTTGAGAATCATCGCTTTGTCGAGAGGAACCAGCGTTCGCGGATCAATGACTTCCACTTCAATGCCTTGCTTGGATAATGCTGCAGCGGCTTCAAGCGTGCGCGGCACCATGTTGGACCAGGCAATCATGGTTACATCTTTGCCCTCGCGCTTGATGTCGCCAATTCCGAATTCGACAATGTGCTCGCCATCGGGCACCAGACCCTTGGTCATGTAGAGGTGCTTGTGTTCCAAGAATATAACCGGGTCCTGCTGGCGCAATGAATACTTCAGAAGGCCTTTTGCATCTGCCGGAGTTGATGGCATCACCACGCGCAAACCCGGAATGGCATAAAATAAAGCTTCAAGGCTTTGCGAATGTTGCGCGGCAACACCACCACCCGTTCCACCTTGCGAGCGCATCACGAATGGCACACGACCTTCACCACCGGTCATCAAGCGGAACTTCGCAGCTTGGTTCACGATCATATCCATGCCGAGCATTGCGAAGTCCACATAGAGAATCTCAACAATGGGACGGCCGCCAGCAATGGCCGCACCTACGCCCACACCAATCATGCCAGCTTCCGCAATAGGCGTATCGCGCACGCGCTTGGCCCCATATTTGGCAAGCAAACCTTCTGTAACTTTGTAAGAACCACCACGTTCAGCGATGCCTTCTCCGATAATGAAGACTTCATGGTTTCGCGCCATTTCTTCGTCAATCGCTTCGCGAAGCGCGTCGCGGTACATTATTTCGCGCATGTGATAGATCTCCTGTCTAAAATTTTTCTGACTCTTGTGGATCAGTACACTTCTGCAAATTGCTTGAACTCATCCACGGACACTTCCGCGCTCATTTTGGCAAACTCTACGGCGGCTGCAAATTCATCCTGGACTTTGCGTTCAATCACTTCAATTTCAGCCAGCGTTGCACCGCCCAATTCAATAAAATCATTTCGTGCACGGTCTACGGGATCACGATCCTTGTAATACTTGAGTTTGTCTTCAGGCATGTATTTGCCAGGATCATTCACGTGATGCCCCATATGGCGGTAGGTGCGCGCTTCGATCAGGATCGGACCTTGACCAGCGCGACACTTTTTGACGGCTTCAACCATCAGGTCGTAAACTGCCAGCGGGTCATTCCCGTCAACCAAATGGCTTTCAACGCCAATCGCAGTCCCGCGCTTGTAAAGATCGGTCTCGCGGGTTGAATCACCAATCGGTGTCGAAACGGCATACTGGTTGTTCTCTATCACTAGAATAAAATTGAGATTCCAGATGGCAGCAAGGTTGAGCGATTCAAGGAACGTGCCATTGTTTGTCGCACCGTCCGTCGTAAAAGTTACAGTTACAGCATCACTGCCGCGAACTTGTGCAGCCAGAGCGGCACCAACACCGAGTGGCGTTCCCGCGCCGACAATTCCGTTGGCTCCTAAATTACCTGTGCTGATGTCAGCAATGTGCATAGAGCCGCCATAGCCCCGGCAATACCCTGTTTCCTTTTGGAGAAGCTCAGCCACCATCTTTTTGATATCAGCGCCGAAGGCTATACAGTGACCATGGCCGCGGTGCGTAGAGGCGATGTAATCGCCTTTCTGAAGTGCTGCACAAGCACCCGTGGCGATACCCTCTTGGCCCAGATAGGGATGAAAATACCCCCGGATGAGGCCTTGTCTATAAAGTTTAATTCCCTCAGTTTCAAACACCCGGATCGAGTAAGCTGTGAAGAAAAGTTTTTCCAGAAGTTCTTTTGAAGGTACATTTTCTTTAGGCGACTCTTTTGCCATTTTCTCTTACTTCCTCCAAAGACTAATATATAACAGTGTTTTCACTACTACGACGTATAGCACTTGTCGAGAAAATTTTCTTCACGGTCTGAAAATTATTTACCTGTCATTGCCAATACACCCAGCGTTAGGTTATGGATCTCTCCGAAGAATGTAAAATCAAGCAATTTTCGGGAACCTATTCAATTTTAATCGAGCGAGGTTGGGATGGAAAATAGCGGCGAAAAATATAGTGACGTAAACGCTGAGTTTTCAGGAACTGAACGTAGCGAACTCTTGCAACGCATCCAGACCCACTATGGTAATCTGCGGCCAGCCGAGAGAGTAGTGGCCGACTACCTCCGGAACAACGCTGGCACGAGAATTGACTCTTCAATCACCGAGTTTGCTCGAAATTTGGGGATCAGCGAAGCCACAGTCAGCCGCGTCAGTCGGGCACTTGGGTATAGCGGTTTTCCAAACTTGAAACTTTCCATCGCACAGGAATCAAGCCGTTCGCCCGGCTATGCAAACCTTCCAACCGGTTTGGATGAAACAGATTCCATGATTACGTTGAGCGAGAAGCTGTCGCTCACTTTGACGTCTTCACTACGCGAAACCCACCGCATGCTTGACGAAGACCGTCTTGAAAAAGCTGTGAATGCGGTAAAGGAAGCATCACTTACAGTCTTTGTGGGTGTGGGCGGCGCTGCATCCGTTTGCGACGAAGCGGTGCATTTGCTTTTGAAAGTTGGCACCGACGCCATGAGCTATAGAGACGGCTATACGCAAATTGCAGCTGCCGCAACGATGTCCCCGACGCGCACAATGATTGGCATTTCGCATACTGGGCAGACCGAAACTGTGGCGTCGGCATTGAGTCTGGCGCGCAGCAGGGGCTCAAAAACCATCGCCATTACCAGCGATCCAAATTCGCCAGTGGCAAAGGCCGCAGAAATCCAGCTCATTACGTGGCACAACTCTATTGAACAGCCCCTTTATGGAGACTTCCTTGAAGGTCGGATCTGTCAACTTTTTCTCGTTGAACTGATTTACTTGGGTGTGCTGTTTCGAACTGGTGAAAAGGCGCGAGGCAGCCTCAAGGCAACCGGCAAGGCGCTTGAGCAGTTCTATGCGCGTGGCCCTAACAACGAATAAGCAATTTTAGCCGTTACTTACTAGCGATTCGCTATCTGAGCATTAATTAGTCAGGTGCTTAATGTCTGAAATTCTTAGAGCGCGACCTGGCGGATCGCCAAGATCAGGCACAACACGATCGGCAATTTTGAAATCTTCATCGCCCGTGTAAGATGACATAGTGACCAAGCATTTCATGCCTGCTGCCTTAGCCGCACGCAGTCCATTGTTGGAATCCTCGATCACCACACATTTTGCCGGATCAAGCTTCAGCGTTTCTGCCGCAAGCAAATAGATTGCAGGATCAGGCTTTTTCTTTGCCACAACATCGCCCGCAAAAACCGTAATATGCGTGGCGCGTTCTTTGCCCAACATCACATCGACCACCGCCTGCACTGCTCGTTCGTTTGAGGTGGAGCAAACAGCTATTTTCAAACCCGCTGCAATCGCATCATCGATAATACGCCTGATGCCCGGGCGCAGCGGCAGTTTGCCTGACTCTATCAATTTCATAAACAAATCAGTTTTAACTTTGTGCGATGTCGCAATCTGCGCATCACGTTCAGATTGTGGAAAGGGCCAGCTGGTTTCGTCAAAATGCCTGCGGGTTCGTTCCTTGCCGCCTGCTGTCGTTAGCAATTCTCCATAGCGCTCAACCGACCATTCTACGGGCCAGCCGAGTTGGCGAAAAGTCTCGTTAAATGCTACACGGTGGCCGTCACGCTCAGTGTCAACCAACACGCCATCACAATCAAAAATTAAGGCTTGCATCATTGCCTTACACTTTGCCAGCCGCGTGGTTAGCCCGGCCTTCGCTGCCAAAAGTGCGTATCATATCTAGCACGTCACCCTTCATAGCTTCATACTGGGCTTGGATAAAGGGCAGCGGCTCAGCTTCTTTTGGTTTTTTTCCACGCACTCCAATGAAGCCTTCAACAAAACGGTTCTTATGCATGGTTGAAATATTGACCTTGGCACAGCCAGCGCCGATGCAGCGATGGAACTGTTCTTCCGTGAGCCCCGTGCCGCCGTGCAGAGCAATCGGGATGTCGATCACTGCGGTGATACGCTCGAGAAGGTCATAAGCAATTTTAGGCTCGCCCGCATAAAATCCATGCGCTGTGCCAATCGCGGGAGCGAAAACGGCAAGCTTTGGCATTTCCCTGCAGAAGGCCACGCACTCTTCAAAGTTTGCGAGGATGGATTTGTCTTCGGCGACAAACTTGTCATCTTCAACGCCACCGATAGCGCCAATTTCAGCTTCAAGGCCAACACCCGCGGCTGTGGCCAATGTGTAAGCCTCGCGACTTTTCTTCACGTTCTCAGAATAGGGCAAAGCTGATCCATCAAACATCACGGAAGTCCAACCCGCATCAATGCAGCCCTGAATGATCTTGAGATCTGAGCAGTGATCCAAATGCAGTGCCACTGGAATGTCGACATTTCCCGCTAATTGTTTCACCCACGAAGCAATCGGTTGGAAACCCCAATGTTTGATAGTCTTGGTTGAAACTTGCACGATGATCGGTGCATTCAACTCCGCAGCGCCATCAATGATGGCGCGCACGGAATTGTAGTCGATCATGTTGAAGGCTGCTATTGCATAGCGTTCCGACTGCGCGCGCTTCAACATCGGACCCATTGTGACAAGTGACATTTTTTATTCTCTCTTATTGCGGAAGAAGTATCTGCGCGGAACTAAATCAATGTCTCCTGAGCGCGACTCGGATCGAACAGGCGGCGGCGGCCAGCTTTTTTGGCCTCTTTGTCAAAGTTCGTGCCGTTTGGCGCTGAAACGACTTCGAGCTGCAAGCCCCAAGGCGCCATGAAATAACACCAAGTGAGACCGATGTTTGGCCCTTCCGTGTAAACAGTTGGCTCGTCGAGAACCTTCACGCCATTGTCACTCAGATACTTCACTGCTGCATAAATGTCATCGACGTAAAACGCCAGATGATATCCGCCGACGTCAGAATTCTTAGGCAACACTGTTTTCTGGTCGGGCGATGAATATTCAAACAGCTCCAAGTTTGTGCCGTTGCCCATGCGAACGTAACGGAATTCTTTCACCACTGCGCGCGGATGAATATTGAGATGCTCAGTCATCCAATTGCTGTCATCGTTGCGAAAGTCAGTGGCAGCTGAAAACAAAACTTCAGCACCGAGAATCTTTTCAAAAAAATCACCGGCTTCTTGCAAATTTGGAACTGTCAGACCCACATGTTCCATACCTTGAATTCCGGGAATTGGCATGACTTTCACTCCATTGTTTTGCGCGAAATTACACCAGTGATAACCAGTTTAAAACGCCCGTTCTGAAAATTTTCTTCTCAGTGTTATTCTGAGATAATTTGATAATTAGTCCTGTTTTGTAAGATAAAATACGCGATTTGTAGTTTGCAGAGCATTACTCGAAGTGCCTAAGCCATAACTTCTAAGCACTTCTGTAAAAAGTTTTCAAGAGTTGTTGAAAATTTCTTTCACGCGTGCTGAGGTTGCGCTGTCTTTGACTTATTGAGGATTAATGTGATGGCACGCGGAACTGAATTCTGGCCGGAGGGTATTCGTC
>JAYTSN010000395.1:0-8057 GCA_043745625.1 Aestuariivirga sp.
AAATCACCGCAAAATGCGCAGGCAAAACGCCATAAGCACCGCGATTGGAGTGGCGCTATGGTTGGCGCTGCCATTGGTCTGGCGGGATTGTTTGGTGCAAGGCTTGGCCAGCTTTGGATTGGCTTTGATATTTTTGCACAGTTCTGGATGCAATTTTTCTTTCTCGCCCTTGCCAGTTTTCTAGGAATGGCTTCACCCCGTTATAAAACTTTGCTGGCAGCCGTTTTGATGGCATTGCTGGTGGCAGGATATAGCATCTGGCCATATTATGTTTCAGGCCCGAACGATACAACGCTAAAACCGCTGGGCGCTGATGAAAAAGCGCTGCGCGTTGCAAGCTTCAATACATATGGCAACAACAAAGACCTTGCTGCAATTGAGCGCGAAGTCCTGCGTCTCGATCCTGATGTAATGGTTTTAGTTGAGTTCGATCAAACAAAAATAGCCGTACTGAGTAAGCTTCTGCAAAGATTTCCGTATCAGGAGCACTGTTTGCAGTTTGAACATTGCGATTTTGCGATGCTTTCAAAAACACCGCTATCAGATTTCAAAGTGAAATATGAATGGGCTGGCCCTGCCTTCGTCAGCGCTAAACTCGGAGCCGAATTCGGAAATGTGCATATCTATGGATTGCACACCAACCGGTTTCCACACCAACGTTCGCAGCTAAAGCAAATAACCGCATTGATAAAATACATGGAAGGCGAAAGTGGGCCCAATATTCTGATGGGGGATTTCAATGCCACACCATTTTCTCGCATCACGCAAACACTAGCCGAAGGGTTGGGCCTCGAACGCCTCACCAATCTTCCCACTTGGTCGGCCACTTATGGTTTTCCGCAACTGGCCATCGATCATATCTTTGTAAGCAAAGGCATCAGGGCGCTCGACAACCAGAAGATCGGTGAATATGCCGGATCTGATCATTTCCCGATTGCCATCACGCTGGGCGTGCCAACAAAATAAAACGCTAAAGCGTGCGATGATGAATCAAACCTGAAGAAATTGCGGTAAATTTAGTTTTAAATTTAGATAAGTGATTGATTTAAATAGTGGATATTACTTCCTGGAATTCCAGCGCGCAGCCGCGTTCAATTTTCCTTAAGCCTGTCGCTTAACGTTGCTTTCAAAACCTTGAGGCAAATTCACATCCAACGAGTTGCCACAGCGCGACCGAAAAACAGGATGGGATTAACATGAACACGATTGAAAATAGTTTTGACGCAATGAATCATTCAGCAGATGCATTATTCGAACTGGGCATGAAATATTGCTTAGGCCGCGATGTGATTCAAAACAATATTGAAGCCCATAAGTGGTTCAATATTTCTGCAATGAAGGGCAATGAGTCTGCCAAGCTTTACCGCTGCGAGATCGCCACCGAAATGACAACCAGCGAAGTGGCAGAAGCGCAACGTCAAGCACGCGCAATGCTTACACTCCACTAAAGCGTTTCGACTGATTGAAAACAAAAAAGCCCGCAAGAGTTTTCCTGCGGGCAAAATTTTAGATGATATCAATATGCAAATTGATCAGGAGTCGAAAAATCTGAATTCGAGAAAAACCGCTTAATCGCGCTATTATGGTTGCGCTGTTCTAAAGCGCGACGATAAATTTCAGTTTCGTAAATATCGGTTTGCACCGCTAAGGATTGTGCATCGCTGTTAACGGCAGGAAGCTCGCTCACCTTGGTTGAATAGCCAGTTCCCAGCGGAATAAAATTTTCATAAGCCAGTGCAGGGGCAAAACTACCGCATACAACCGCACCAACTAACAAAATTTGTTTCAAACGCATGGGCCCACCTCATCGAATACGTGTTACTTAGAGCATAATTCGGCCAAACACACAAAGATTCAGTTAACTATTCTGTATAATTGATTTTTTACCACACCAGCGCTTGCACATCTGAGCAAATCAAGGCAAAAGCCCGAAAGTTGCGGAAACGTGGCCGAGTGGCTGAAGGCAACGGTTTGCTAAATCGTCATACGTCGCAAGGCGTATCGAGGGTTCGAATCCCTCCGTTTCCGCCATTTTTCTTTTTTTGATCCGATGAAACCGCAAAGCCGTTTAAACGCTATGCGTCTCAGAAAAACTCTCACGTTCCTTTTAATGGTGGTGTTCACGATGCCAGCTGCTGCACAAAACCTGCACGATTTTTCGCTCCAAGGCATGGACGGAAAACCGATGCCACTCAACCAATATCAGGGCAAAGTTGTTTTGTTGGTCAACACTGCTTCGGAATGCGGCTTCACTCCGCAATATGAAGGCTTGGAAAAATTGTGGGAATTATACAAAGATAGGGGCTTGGTGATTGTAGGCGTACCTTCCAATGATTTTGGTGGCCAGGAACCAGGCAAAGCAGCTGAGATCGCCACCTTCTGTAAAGTGAACTACGGCGTCACTTTTCCACTGTCCGATAAAACGGTGGTGTCAGGGCAGGGCGAAGCCGAAGTTTATAAATGGGCAGCCACTAAAGCTGGAATGCTGGGCACACCAAAGTGGAATTTTCACAAATACCTTTTTTCTAAATCCGGCGAATTTGTGGATTGGTTTTCAACCCCGACAGAACCCATGAGCAAAAAAATCACATCAGCCATCGAAACTGAAATTTCAAAAAAATAACCCCGGCACACCAAGTGCACCGGGGTTTGGAGTTGGCCTATGGAGACTTGCAGGGGACCATTGGCTTGGGGAACGACGTAGGTAATGTATGAGATAGGGTGGAACCGGCGCAAAACAACAGCTGACCTTGCATTCGGGGGCGATATGCAAAACCAACCAACGTTTGCTCCGGTTCCGAAGCTTTGTCCAAACGAGCAAGCGTTTTGAAAAAGCTTTTTCTAAGACCGAGAAGGCGTATCAGAACAATCCTCCTTGGCACATTGCTCAAGTACCAACGGAAACGCTTTTGCTTCAAAATGGTTCCGGTAAAACACACTTAAATTTTTGTGGGGCGCAATAACCACACCAGGCGCAGGTGCAATCGTGGCGAAGGCCGTTGCGACACTGCCCAAAATTGCGATTGCTAAAACTGTGATATGGATCATTTTATGTCCCTCAAAAATTGCTTATGATGTGACAATATCAATCCGAGTTGGAACCTCATATGAATATGCCGTTCATCTGCCGTTTATATTGCAAATCAATTTGCCAGATGAATGTGACAAGGGTTTCGCTTAAACTAGGCGGAAATTAGGGATTGTTGTGAATGTTGAATGAGTTGAATACTTTATCTGCCGCAAAACTGGCTAAACTTTTTGCCAAGGGAAAGCTCTCGCCAGTGGAAGTGGCAAAAGCTTCGCTGGCACTGATGGCAAAGCTCGAACCAACTCTGAATGCCATGAGTTTGATTGACGAAAATGCTACATTAAAACAAGCGCGTAGCAGCGAACGAAGGTGGCATCGGCGCGAAGCTTTAAGCCCAATTGACGGCGTTCCAGCGCTGATCAAAGACATCCTGATTACTAAAGGCCAGCCAAATTTGCGCGGATCTAAAACCATCGATCCAAATCAAGATTGGCCAGAAGATGCGCCTAGTGTGGCAAGGTTAAGGGAGGCGGGCTGTGTTTTCATGGGACGCACGACAACACCTGAATTTGGATGGAAGGGCGTTACTGACTCGCCCTTGACCGGAATCACGCGCAATCCATGGAACCCTGCATTAACGCCCGGCGGATCATCAGGCGGTTCTTCAGCGGGACTCGCAGCTTATTATGCACCGCTAGCGCTCGGAACTGATGGTGGCGGCAGCATTCGCATCCCCGCAAGCTTTACAGGTACCTTCGGTTTAAAACCAAGTTTCGGCCGCGTGCCAGCTTACCCACTCTCTCCATTCGGCACAGTAGCGCACGTGGGGCCAATGACGCGCAACGTCCGCGATGCTGCACTAATGCTGAATGAAATATCAAAACCCGACACACGCGATTGGCAATCCCTGCCTTATGTTGAAGTTGACTACACCGCAAAACTGGAGCGCGGGATCAAGGGCATGACATTTGCGTACTCGCCAACACTGGGTTACGCCAACGTCGATCCGGAAGTTACAAAACACATCAAGAGAGCTGTCAAAATATTGCGCGATCTTGGTGCAAAAATAATTCAAATTGATCCAGGTTTCCAAGACCCAACAGAAATGTTTCGAACTCTGTGGTGGTCCGGCGCACGCGCGGCATTGGGAACATTGCCATCTGAAAAACTTGCCCTATTGGAACCTGCGCTGGCAGACGTTGTCGAGCAATCGCGCAGCATAACCGTCGAACAAATGCAGCAGGCCACCACGCAACGCGGCGCACTAGGTGCACACATGAAAAAATTCATGTTGAAATACGACGCGTTGATAACACCAACCATGCCAATTGCAGCTTTCGAGGCCGGAAAACTCCAACCAGCCGACCCTGACAATCGCGGAAAATGGGTGAATTGGACACCTTTCACATATCCATTCAACCTCACCCAACAGCCTGCAGCATCAGTTCCTTGCGGGTTCACAAAGGCAGGCATGCCGATTGGAATGCAAATTGTTGGGCGAATGTTTGACGACGCGCGCGTCCTTCGCATCGCTGCAGCATATGAAGCAGCCGCCGATCTTGAAATGACAATGCCAGACATTTTTAGAAATCAAGGTTTCGCGTCGAGCTTACCCTAACAATTTCCATTATTTGGTGTTTCATGATCTGCGTTCGGGGAATCCACATTGAAAAACACTCGTAAGTTTTTGATCGGCGTTGCAGCACTTTGCCTCTCTGCTGCCTTCTCACCTGCGTCGGCAGTAACCATGTAAACTGTTTACACAGGCAGCGGGCCAAATCGAATCCACCTGACGTTTTAAAGGCCTGGCGTTAACTGAAACGCGATTTCTAACCACGCAACCTGTTGACTCCGTCCACCGTTGCCGATAATTATCCTAAATATAGCGTAAAACTGTATTCGCCAATACAGGTTTACGGGGCGCGTGCGAGGTTTCAAGTTGAAGAGTCTGGAAAAATGTCTAAAATTTGGCAGCATTTGCGCTGTGCTTTGCGCAATGGCAGAGCCGTCATTGGCTGTCACATACTCTGGCAAATTGAAAAGCGGCGTCGGCGATTTGAGCTGGCCAAACCCACATCAATATATAAACTTCATTACTTCGGGCGAATATTGCACAAGTACGCATTTCACCTGTGAAAGACCCGATTTTGAAATTCAAACGGCTTCGATTTCAGACGTGCCTGAATTTGGAGATCTACCACTCGTTGATCCCGTGAAAAGTTCCGCCTCTTATTCCAGCAGAAGGTCGTCTGGTGGTCAGAACAGCGGCGGCGCAGGTGGCGACAATGGAATTGGAACAGTTGCAACGAGCAATCCTGGTGATAGTCCCGCTGGATCATTTAACGGTGGCGGACCTGGCCGTAGAAACTCGCCTATAAACCCGGATCAACCGTTAGACCCAGGCCCGCCAAATGTTTCGACAGTTCCGCTCCCAAGCTCCGTCTGGTTACTGTTTGCTGCTGTACTGAGCTTAGGATTTTATCGGCGGCAATCGCACCGCATTGGTAATCAGCACTAATTGGGTTAAGCTCTTTAACAGGAGTAAACCATGACCAATCTTAACATCCAAGGCAACACAGACCCGCATTTTGCAAAGTTAAAAGATGCATTGGCGGCCAACTTCGCTGATGGCCTTGAGCATGGCGTGGCCGTTGCTGTGATGGTGGACGGAAAGTTGGTTGTAGACCTGTGGGCGGGCCATGCCGACAAAGCCAAAACCAAACCATGGCAACGAGACACCATCGTTAACGTTTGGTCCTCCACAAAAGGCGTTGTCGCTGCTGCGGTTGCGATGTTGGTAGAGCAGGGCAAACTTCATTACGACAAGCCCATTACTGATGTCTGGCCAGAATTTGCCGCCCAATGCAAAGAACACATAACGCTCGATCAAACGATGTCCCACACGTCGGGTGTTAATGGCTTGAACACACCCCTGACGACCGAGCAGCTTTACCAATGGTCGCCATATGTTGAAGCACTGGCGGCAGCCAAGCCGAATTGGCAGCCGGGCACGGATTGCGCCTATCATGCACTGTCTTACGGGCACCTGGCAGGCGAACCAATCCGCCGCGTAACGGGAATGTCCGTCGGACAATACATAACCGAATACATCGCAAAACCACTCAGGGTCGAATTCTTTGTTGGTCTGCCCGATGCACAAGATCACCGCGTCGCAGAAATGATCGAGGGTGCCGGGGCATCTGGATGGGTAGACGAAGTTCTGGCCAGTCCTTATCCCCAAGCTTGCATGAACCCCACGCCGGTGGCCACCGCGCCCAACGAACGCGCATGGCGCGCTGCTGAAATTCCGGGTGGTAACGGCCACTGCGATGCCCGAAGCCTTGCAACTATTTACGGCGATATTGCAGGCGCAAAATCCAAACTACTAAGCGTACAACGCCGCGATGAGGCTGTGCGCCCTAGGTTTCGCGGCCTCGATCGAAGCTTTAATTTGCAAACAGCCTACGGTGCTGGGTTTCGTATTGAAGATGAAATGTATGGCAAACGCGCTTCACAGAAAACTTTTGGCCACAGCGGTTGGGGCGGCACCACCGCCTTTGGCGATCCCGCTGCTCGATTGGGCTTTGCCTATGTTACAAATAATATGTTGGGATTTGATACGCTCGACCCCAGACGCGAACGCTTGATTGAAGCTGTATACGATGCGCTCTGAGATGGGTCGCAACACTGTCGTCACATGTGTGGAAGATAACAAACTTAGTGTGATTGATCAGCCGCGCCCTGAAATTTCTGACGGCGAAATTTTGGTGAAGATGAACGCCTGTGGCATTTGCGGAACTGACGTTGCGAAAGTTTATGATCCATATTTTAAAAAGCCACAGCAAATCGGCCATGAAGTTGTAGCGATCGTTGTCGAAACAAAATCCGACAAATTTCAAATCGGTCAGCGCGTGGCAATTGCCCACCATGCACCAAATCCCCAGTCGCACTATACGCGGCGCGGCTCCGCCCCCATGGATCCCGTGTTCAAATTGAGCAACATAGATCCAAGTGGGTTTTCAGATTTCATCCGCGTGCCCCAAGAACTCGTCGCGCAAACAGTAATCGCCATCCCCGATCACGTCCCCGATCTGCGCGCTGTGTTCATGGAGCCGCTAGCCTGCTGCCTGAGAGCGCTCGACCGCGTGTCGATACAAAATGGCGATACCGCTTTGATCATCGGAGCAGGGGCCGTGGGCATTTTGTTTCTTCCACTTCTCGCCGACCTAGGCGCAAAATCAATCGTACTGGACATGCGGCCAGAACGATTAGAACTCGCCAAACAATGGGGCGCCATTGATGGCTGCGTCGTCGGCAATGGCGATATCGTGGATATCGCCAAGCGCCATAGCGAAGGCCGCGGCGTTGACCTCGCCATCTTATCGGTGATGACCAAAGCCACAATTGAAACAACTCTGCAAACCATACGCGATGGCGGAACCATTCTTCTCTTCGGCAGCAAACCGAACAACAGCTTTGCAATCGACTGGTGGGAAATCTGGCGACGCGAAATCAATCTGATCACCAGCTATTCCGCAACCCCAGACCTAATGCCCCTCGCCATGGCATTATTGGCCAAGCCCAATTACGCATTTGAGAGTTTAGTGAGCCATAAAATTTCGTTAGGCGAAGCAAAGCAGGCTTTTGATCTCGCGCATGAAGGCAAGGCCAGCAAGATTGTGCTGACAAACAACTAAGCTTCTGGCGCTCATATATCGCGACACTTGAAGTGCCTGGTAACAAACTGGCCTTAACAACTGCTGTACAAACCCATCCAAATTATGCAGACCGGACGGGCAGGGCTATCTTGCAATGGCAGTGGCTGGATCGTGCTGTCGTAAAAACAAAGCGCTGCAATCAAACTCTCAATGAAAGCGAAGCATTATATTCTTCAATTCTGAGCCCGTGGCTAGGGACCTCATCCCCGGCTTCGCCGGATATTCTCCAAAGGAGAAGGGCAATGTCCAGCACCGCGTAAAATTACCAATGCGCTTCTCCTCTGGAGAAGCTGTCGCGAAGCGACTGATGA
>JAYTSN010000396.1:0-8011 GCA_043745625.1 Aestuariivirga sp.
AAGCTTGTGGCATGGCAAATTACCTCCACAAACCTTGAATCACATCCCAACTGATTTGGGAACCCAATGCCGATTCTATTTGAAAATGTGTTGCTCTAAACCGTCACCCCTGCGAAGGCAGGGGTCCAGCTTTTTTTACTTTGTATACATGAAGAAGCTGGATCCCTGCCTACGCAGGGATGACGGAATTAATGATTAAAATCAGATATTTGGCTAGAGAAACAAATATTATTTGAAAACAATACCCAAAATTACAAAAAAGATGTGTGACTATGATAGCGGCCTTCACCGGGGTGACGAAACTTGGTGTCAATTTATCGCATTTGAACAACCGATGCTCTAATATTTTTTGGAGTTTGTCAAGGTTACGTCATCACCGATTTAGGATTATCCAAACAGAAATCCTGACAGCAGATATTTAGTTCCATCAAATCGCGCGGCAAGATTAATAATTTTCGGCCGATTTTCCTGGATTTGAATATTCGGTCAAAGTTCAGGTTAAACCAGGGCAGGACGTAACCATCGGTGAGCAGGCTTTAGAAAATTGCTATCTGACAAACGTCTCAACCAGCACTGGCAAATCTGCCATTTTGCTGAAGATCGCTTCGGCGCCGATGTCTTTGAGCTTTTCGCCGTGGGCTTGTTGGTCTTCGTAGGTTCCGGTAAAGCCCAGAGTCCAGCAGCCAGCATCGACGGCGGCGGTTACACCTGTCAGGCTATCTTCGACAACGAGGCAATCATCAGCTTTCACGCCGGCGTTTTTTGCCGCGAGCAAATACATATCAGGGGCCGGTTTGCCTTGGGGCACGTCTTCGTAGGTGACGATTGAATTTTTGAAATAGGGCAACAGACCGGTGAGTTGCAGGGCGAGTTTCACGCGCTCTTTGGGGCCATTTGAGGCGATGGACATTGAAAGGCCCATATTACGAATGTCTTCCAATGCGTCGCGCACACCGCGCACCAGTTTCAACTCTGTGCGGTACATTTCGTTCATACGAGCGTTTTTGAGGTCGCCTAGATTTGCGGGTAATTTTGTGGCGTGTTGCTTTTCAATCGCCTCAACCATGGCTTGGAACGTGGTGCCGACAAAACGTTTATGGAGTTCAGCTTCACTGATTTTAATGCCAGCGCGGGCCAGAACTTCAGCATCGGCGCGCATTGACAAGGGTTCGCTGTCAACCAAAACGCCGTCGCAATCGAATATGATGTGAGAAATGCTCATTTAAAACCCTTAAGCGCCTAAGTGCCGGAAAGCTGCTATCACGTCAACATAGACTTCGTGTTTGAACGGAATAATTAATTTCAGCATTTCGTCCATTTTGGCCCAGCGCCACTCATCAAATTCCTGCTTATGGCCGGGGGGCTTTAAGTTGATCTCGGTGTCTTGGCCAGTGAATTTCAGTGCGAACCATTTTTGTTTCTGGCCGCGGTATTTACCGTTCCAGCTTTTGCCAATGAGATTCTCGGGCAGGTCGTAGTTATACCAGCGCGGGGATTCAGCTATGATATGCGCATTTGTGACGGCGGTTTCTTCGTAAAGTTCGCGGATGGCGGCTTTGGCTGGGTCTTCGCCCTTATCAATGCCGCCCTGGGGCATTTGCCACCATTTACCGACGCCGTCATCGTTCTGCTTTTCAAAGCGGCGGCCGATCCACACCAAGCCTTGGGCATTGATCAGCATTACGCCCACACAAGGGCGGTAGGCCGTAATTTCAGGCTTTACACGTTCACTCATCCTAAACGGCCTTTGAATGCAGCGGAAACTGGAAGAATTATAATACCACGATCGGCCGCCGTTTTGGCCCATTCACCAACGGTTGTGATGGTGGTTTCAAGGCCTGTGCCAGTGCCAATTGCTATGCCGTTGGTTTTAGCTTCTTCTTCAAGTAAATTTAGGGCGGCAATAATGGATGTTGGGTTGGCATCTAAATCAATCACTGAATTTGCGCGGCGCACGGGCATCTGCATTGATTTTGCCACGCCGTCTGTGGCCGACAAGGGCAGGGAGCCATCTTCCAAAAACAGGATACCGCGTTTTTTTAACTCAACCAGCATTGGCTTGATGGCAGGCGCTGCCGACAAAAAGCGGCCACCCATATAGTTCACCACGCCGGTATAGCCCGTAAAACGGCTCATATGCCATTGCAGGGATTCAATATTGGCCGCATCTGAACCATCAGCAAGAAGGGTTTTGGGGCCGGGGTTGGTGGCCGGGTAGCCAACGGGTTCCAATGGTAACTGCAGCAGCACTTCATGGCCATTGGCGCGGGCTTTATCGACCTGGGCTTGCAGATTATCGCCATAAGGTGCGAAGGCCAGGGTTATGTCAGCGGGCAGATCCCTGGCGGCTTTGGCGCTAAGCTTTTCATTGAGGCCCATGCCGCCCAGTATAATGACTATTTTTGGCGCTTCTGAGTGTACAAGCCCCATGGGCATTGATCTGGCATAAAGTTCATATGGCTTTTTGCCTTGCGGCGTGATGCGCGGCAGTGGACCCATGCTGGCTGCTTCAACCGCACCCATGGCAGGGGCTTTGGTCAGGGGCTGATTGGCGCTGACATAGATGGTGGCATTTTGCTGGTAATTTTGCTGGGTTACAGGCTCAACAATTTTGGCTGATGGTTTGCTTGGCTCTGGCTCGGCTGCAACTTCTTCGACTGGTGCTGGGGCGGCTTCTTCTGGCAAGGGCTCAACGCTGGCGGTTTTGATTTCCTCAACCGGGGGCACATTTAAAGTAATCAGAGGTTCGCCTGCAAAGGGCATGGGCTGTTTTATCAGCCAATAGCCACCGCTGATAAATCCTGCAATGACCAGAGCATATGACGACGCCAAAGCACTGAGCCGCCTTTCCCAAATTCTTTGGGACAAGCGACGCTGATGCAGCGGCTGTTTTAATTCGTCACGGGGCATTGAGGCTCTTCGATTCGTCTTCGTGCCACTGTGTGGGCGCAAGGCTTAATGGTTCATTAACCGTGATTGGAATTCATGCCGAAAAAATGGCACCCCAATTTTCGCTGGGGTGCCAATAAAACGGTGTTAGTTCGATTGCTTGGTTGCATCTGCTGGTTTGACTGCAGGGGGCACAACGTTAGTGACCACTTTTTCGCCGTGGAGGAAATCGATTGCGGCTTTCAGCTGGATGTCTTTGGTTTTATCTTCAGGCACATAAGCTGAGGAGCCGCCACCTTCATCGCCGCCACCGGGGTTGGCCAAGTGACCATTGAGGCCTGCTTCACCTTCAGTTGAAACGTTTTTGCCCATGAGTTCTGGTGGCAGTGGTTGTTCAATCACGATATCGGCATCAATGCCTTTGGCCTGGATGGACCGGCCTGAGGGGGTGAAATAACGTTGTGTTGTCAAACGGATCGCACCTTCATTGCCCAGTGGGATGATGGTTTGAACCGAGCCCTTGCCGAATGAGCGTGTGCCAATCATGGTGGCGCGTTTTTGATCTTGCAAAGCGCCAGCAACGATTTCAGAAGCTGAAGCCGAGCCGCCATTGATCAGAACCACGACTTTTTTGCCCTTCGTGAGATCGCCTTTTTGAGCGGTATAGCGTTCAACTTGATCAGGGTTGCGGCCCCGGGTTGAGACGACTTCGCCTTTTTCCATGAACACATCAGATACGGCTATGGCTTGTTGGAGAAGGCCGCCGGGGTTGTTGCGCAGATCGAGGATGAAGCCTTTTTCTTTGCCGTCCATTTTCTTATCGAGATCGGCAATGGCTTTGGCGAGGCCGCTATCGGCTTGCTCGTTGAAGGTGGCGATCCGCACATAGCCAATGTCATTGGCTTCAATTGAGGATTTTACAGACTCAATCTTGATGACATCGCGCACCATCTTCACGTCGAAGGGTTCGCGCTTATCGCGCAAGATTGTCAGGATAATTGGGGTGCCGATAGCGCCGCGCATTTTATCGACGGCTTCGTTCAAAGTGATGCCTTGCACTTGTTTGCCATCAATCTTGATGATCAGATCATTGGCGAGGATGCCCGCTTTTGCCGCTGGCGTGCCATCATAAGGAGACATCACTTTAACAACGCCGTTTTCCATGGTGACTTCAATGCCGAGGCCGCCGAACTCGCCTTTGGTTTTAACGTTCATATCAGCAAATTCTTTGGCGTTCATGTAAGATGAATGCGGGTCGAGCGAGGTGAGCATGCCGTTGATGGCGGCTTCCATCATTTTTTGTTCGTCGGGCTTTTCAACATAATCGGCACGTACACGGTCATATACATCGCCAAAAAGGTTCAGCAGCTTATAGGTTGCAGCATTCGTGGCGGCTGTGGCACCGTCAAAAGCTTGCAGAGCAGCGATTCCGGAAACCGCACCCACCAAAACCAAAGTTATATTGCGCATCTGAGTATTGACCTTCATTTCATTGCCTCTTTTCTGCCGCCGACCCACCACGGGGAGGGGTCGACTGGATCATTGTTTTTTCTAAATTCTATATAAAGCACGGGTTGTGCATTATTCGTTTCACTGCCAATCAAAGCCACCGAGGATGGGCCTTTTCCCATTTGTCCCAAGGGCTCGCCGGCTCTTATGCTTTGTCCTATTTCGGCGGAAATCTGGTTCATGCCTGCCAAAAGCACGAGATAGCCTTCTCCGACGTTCAAGATCAAGAGCTGACCGTAAGATCTAAACGGCCCTGCAAATTCTACGCGGCCATCGACGGGGGAGATCACACGCGCATCAGCTGCCGCTGCGATGGCAAGGCCGTCCAAAGTTCCGCCCAGACCGTTATCTTCGCCAAACTGCTTTAATTTAGTGCCTTGGACAGGGTATTCGATTTTGCCTTGGTTTTGGGTGAAAACCATCATGGGGCGCATTAAGGCTTCGCGCTTCTTACGCTCTTCCAATTCCAAAGCTTTAGCCTCAGCCGTTTTGATGGCTTCAGCTTTTTTCTTCTCTTCTTCTAAACCAGCCAAGAGTTGCTTTAGGTTCTTGGCTTGTTTGGCCAGATCAGCGGCCCGGCGTTTTTCCGCTTCTAAATCTTTAGCTGAATTTATGGCCAAGGATTTTTTCTCAGCTTGGAGTGTGATGAGTTCCGACTGCGATAGGGCGAGAGCGGCTAACGCTTGCTCCTGGGTTTTCTTGGCGTCTTCGGTTTCGGTTTTAATGGCTTCCAGTCGGTGAAGATTATTTTGCAGATCAAGGGCCTGACCCCGCATCTCTGGAACGACCGCACCAAACATCATGGCACCGCGCAGGGCTTGCAAAATATTCTGTGGTTCGACGACCAGGGCCGGAGGTGGATTTTGTTCGAGGCGTTGCAGTCCTGCTAAAAGTTCTGAGAGCTGGTCTTGTTTTTCAGCCAACGTGCTGCGAATGACGATGGATTCGGCGCCGAGTTTCTTTAGTTTCACATCTGCGGTTTGAACTGCGCTTTGCTGACTTTCCAAAGTTTTGGCCAGCACGATCAGTTTGTCGGAGATTTCGGCTTGGGCTTTGGTTGCGGTTTCGATGTCTGTGGCTAATGCGGTTTGCTTATCGCCCGAATCTTTGATGCTTTGTTCGACTTGACCTAGTTCTGCTGCGGGGTCGACCGCTTGCGCGTGGGCCGACCCTTGCAAAAGAGCAGCCAAGGGAGCGACAAAGAATAGGCCGTTGCGCAAATTAGAAAATCTCATAACGAAAGCGAAACTGCCTTTATCACATGTCAAAAATGGGGCCGATCACGACCTATGATACGGATGATTCATCATAATTGTGAGAGATCGGTAAATTTGTTCGAGCAGCATGATGCGGGCCAAACGATGTGGCCACGTCATGGTTCCTAAAGCGATGAGATGATTGGCTTTTGTGCGGGTTGTCGGATCATGACCATCAGGACCACCGATTAAAAAAACGATGTCACTGGCACCTCGATCGGCGTGTTTTCGAATCAAACTTGCAAACTCTTCACTTGAATGTGATTTGCCGCGCTCGTCTAACACAAAAGTAATGGCGCCTTGGGGTACGGTTGACCAAAGTATTTTGGCCTCTTCTTCCATGCGTGAATTGAGGTTTTGGTTTTGTGATTCAGACCATTGGCTGATCTTAAGTGCGGTCACGCCGGCTTTGCGGCCAAAGACTTCGATGCGACCGGCATAGTCATTGGCGAGCATTTTTTCTGGCCCGGTTTTGAGTTTGCCGATCGCTGAGATGTGGAGGCGCAAAATTATTCCGTGTCGCGGCTTTCCATTGTGCCTTGTTCGATGGGTGCGTGTTCGGACCAGAGCTTCTCAAGATTGTAGAAACTGCGCACTTCAGGACGGAATATGTGAACGATCACATTGCCTGCATCCACCAGCACCCAATCACTTTGATCCAGGCCTTCAACACGAATATCTTTCTGACCCGTTGCTTTGAGCTTGGTGACCAGATGGTCTGCAATCGCCGCCACGTGGCGGTTGGCGCGACCAGAAGCGATAACCATGCCGTCAGCCATCGACGAGCGGCCTTCGAGATTGATGGCGATCACTTGTTCGGCTTTTGAATCGTCCATCGAATCCAAAATGACATTCATCAAAGGCCAATCTGGGCCAGCATAGCGTGGGCCAACTGGGGCCGCGACTTTGATGATGGCAGGTTTTTTTGATGCTGGTTTTTTAATTCCTGATTTTTTAGAAACTGCCTTTTTGGCTGTTACCTTTTTAGCGACAACTTTCTTAACCGGAGCTTTTTTAACGGCGGTTTTTTTAACAATTTTATTAGGCGCGGCTTTTTTAGCGATCTTCTTGGCAACAACTTTTTTGGCTGCAACTTTTTTGGCTGCAACCTTGACAGCTTTCTTGACAGCCTTCTTCGGCGCGGCTTTTTTAATCGCTTTTTTTGGAGCGGCCTTAACCGCTTTTTTAACCGCTTTTTTTGGAGCGGCCTTTTTTACCAGCTTCTTAGCGGTTTTCGTAGGCACTGCTTTCTTTAATGCTTTTTTAGTTGCAACTTTCTTGATGGCCTTCTTTGCAACAGCCTTGGTGGCTGGCTTTTTTGCGATCGCTTTTTTGACGGCTTTCTTTGCGGTCTTCTTCACAGGTTTCTTGCTCAGAGTCTTATTCCTTATTTTGATGGGAGGCTTATATCAAATTTTTGACCGTTATGAAACTGCTTTGACGGCTTGCCTAAAGCGTTTTGACTTTTCCTTGAAAAGTCAAAATCGCCCTGATGGCCGTTGAACTTTCGCTTCTCAATGGCATGGAAATGAACACCCAAGCCGGGGCTTTGCGTTTGGCGAGGAGGCCTGATTGCTCGTTGGCAATGCGGTTATTGCTATATCTGATTGCCGCTTGGCCACCTAAGGCTCGAACCGAATAACCTGGTCTTGCGAGCACGGCGATCGGTAAGGTTTCGACGATATGGTTCCAGTCGTGCCAACGATCAAGACCTGCAAAGCTATCTGCACCCATCACCCAGACGAAGTGGGCTTTGGTCATGGCCTGGCGGAGCGCGCTTAAAGTCTGCGCGGTGTTGTGGCTGTGGATTTGTTTTTCGAGATTGGTAACTTTAAAACGCGGGTGCTTTGCTATTTGCTTTGTGTAAGCAAAACGCATTTCGTATTCACTGGTTTCCTTGGTGTCTTTCAATGGATTTTGTGGGGAGACGAGCCACCAGACCCAATCAAGCTGGAGACGCTTTATTGCATAAAGGGCTACCATGCGGTGGCCAGCATGCGCGGGGTTGAAGGACCCGCCGAAGAGGCCGATGCGCTGTCCTTGGCCGAAGGGTGGGAGTTTCAACATTGAAGGTTAAGGCCTGATCTGGCCGTTCCCCCTGATTTGATATTTGAAGGTGGTGAGTTGGTTGACGCCAACAGGGCCGCGGGCGTGCATTTTTCCTGTGGCAATACCGATTTCTGCACCAAAACCGAATTCGCCACCGTCGGCAAATTGGGTGGAGGCATTGTGGAGGACAATGGCGCTGTCGAGGTCGTGCAGAAAATGTTCAGCAGTGGCTTGGTCTTCAGTGACAATCGAGTCTGTGTGTTGCGAGCCATATTTAGCGATGTGCGCGATGGCTGCACCCACACCAT
>JAYTSN010000397.1:0-2754 GCA_043745625.1 Aestuariivirga sp.
GCCATGAATTTTGCACCGCCGGTTATTGCCACTCCGCCATCGCTTGATGCATGGCTGAAACCGCCTTCATATACGGGCAAGCAACCTATTTTGCTGACCAGTGCAGCAATGCGCGACAAGCTGAGTTCATCACCCGAAATCTTGATCCCCGAAAATTCAAGTTTGAGCATTCGTGCGGTTGGTTCGGCCAAACCGAGACTTGGGTTTTATTCGCCGGGCGCAACGCCCAGCCCTGAAACCGAAATCAAATCGATCGCGGCACAAATCTCCAACACGGAAAAAGGTTTTACGGCCGAAGTGAAACTTGATCGTCCGGTTACCGTCAAGCTTTTTGATGACACCACAGAACTTGCATCATGGCCAATCACGCTCATTCCTGATGAAGTGCCCAAGATTGCTTTTGTTGAAGACCCGAAGGCAGGCGAAAACGGCGCTCTCAATGTGCATTGGAAAGCTTCTGACGATTATGGCGTGAAAGCCATTAGTGCCGAAATCTCGTTGGCCGATGAGCAGGAAAATGGCACCGGCTTTGATAGCAATGGCGTATTTTTATATGATGCGCCTCTTTTCAAAGTCGGAATGCAAAAGCCCAATGCGAAAACAGAAGATACAACATCAAAGCAAGATTTGAGCGCTCATCCTTGGGCCGGGCTTTATGTTACGATGGCTCTGACCGCCACGGATGGCGCGGGGCATACTTCAACTGCAGAATCCAAACGTTTCAAATTGCCAGAGCGCGGGTTCTTTCGCTTTCTTGCAAAGGCGCTGATTGAACAACGCAAAAAACTCATCATGGTGCCTGATGAAGCACCAGATGTGGCAACGATGCTAGATGCGTTCTCGGCCTATCCCTATTCAATTGATAGCAACAGCAAACTGATTTTGCAGTTGGCCACCATCAGGGCGGGCCTGGCCCATGCCACAGAGACGGGTGATGTTAAAACGGCGGTCACAAATCTTTGGTCTTTGGCCATTGCGATTGAAGACGGCGAACTGTCTGACATTCGTGCTCAGCTGCGCGATTTGAAACAGCAATTGGAACAGGCCTTAAAAGAAGGTGCACCACCCGAACGCATTGCCGAACTGATGGATAAAATGCGCAAGGGCATGGACAAGCTGATGAACCAAATGCGCAAAGATGCACAAAAGCGCCTGGCCGATGGCAGTCTGAAAAAAGATCCCAGCGGCAAATCAATCAGCCGCGAAGATTTGCAAAAAATGTTGGATGCGATTGATAAATTAAACAAGAGCGGCTCGAAAGATGCTGCCCAGGCAATGTTGTCGCAGCTTGATCAGTTGCTGCAAAATCTTCAACCCGGTCTTTCCGATCAGGCTGGCAAAGATGGTGATCCCGAATTGCAGCAAAAGCTTGATGAGCTTTCGGACATGATGCGCAAGCAACAGAAACTGATGGATCAAACCCAAAAGCTGCCAAGGCCTGGTGAGGGTGAAGAAGCACCCGATAAACCAGATGATGGCTCGGGCGCGCTGGCTGATAAGCAGGGTGATCTTTCCGACATGCTCGACAGGCTCAACAAG
Source organism: Aestuariivirga sp. (assembly GCA_043745625.1). Lineage (GTDB taxonomy): Bacteria > Pseudomonadota > Alphaproteobacteria > Rhizobiales > Aestuariivirgaceae > Aestuariivirga. Next base: position 1,540 of record JAYTSN010000397.1, read on the forward strand.
CAGTTGGGGCCAGGCGGTCAAGCTGAGCTGGGCGACGCCAGCAAGAGCATGAAAGGTGCCAAGGGCTCACTTAAAGACGGCTCAAAAGATGATGCGCTTCGCCAACAGGGTGATGCCATGAAGCAGATGCAAGATGGTGCGCAGAAACTGGGCAAAAAATTAGCCGAGCAGGGTAAGGGCAAATCTGGCCAGCAGGGTAAAGACGGTGAGGCTGGCGGCGACAATAACGATCCTCTGGGCCGTCCCCGTGCAACCAAGAACCCCGACAATGGGCCTGACAAAAATATGGTACCGTCCGAACTTTTGATGCGCCGCGCGCGCGAGATTTTGGAAACACTGCGCCAGAAATATGATGATCCAAATTTAGGTTCAGGCGAACGCGCTTATATTGATCGGTTGCTGCGCGGGCTTTATTAAAGGCTCTGATTGAAGGCGGGCCCCCTCAGTCCTTCGGCGTTCGCAAGGGCTCATCCCACCAACAAGTTGGGGGAGTGTGATTGTCTCATTTGCGCAAAATCACCATTGTCTCGCCCTCCGCCCAGCTTGCTGGGGGAGGTGCCCGAACGGCGGAGGGGGAACCTTCGGCGTGAGGATGGGATGAAGTTATTTTACTGGAATGAAAATCTCAATCTTGTCATCGCCATTGTTGAAGGCCTCGCCATAAACTTCAAACTGCGGGCCTTGCGCTACTTCCAGTTTGGCGGCTGGTAACCATTCATTAAAAATCTTTCCCCACGTTACAGGCAGCCCCGCAATATCGCCCTCATGCAGAAACACCGCGGTTTTGCGTTTGGGGATGGTGAGGGTGTACATATAGCCCGGCACTTGGCCTGCATCCTTCACTTCAACGCCCACCAGATAATCCATTAAAGCGGTTTCACTTGAAACCGCACTGCCGCCGCCGAATGAATGGCACACGCCATATGCGCTGAACCCCACTTGACCTTCAATCTTGCCAAAGTCGGTCATAAAACTCGCCCATTGCTCTTTCATGCCGGGATCAGGGCCGACCTTATAAGTCTTGTTGCGGCCCGCGAGAATGAGCGGTGGTGTGGTGAGGGTGCGGATGGGTTGGGGCATTTTGATGGTTTAAGCGATTCTCTTGCGCCCGTCATCCCGCCCTGTGCAGCGGATAGGGTCAACCAACCCACTCCCCTTGCGGGAGTGGGCCGTCATCCTCGGCTCGTACCGAGGATGACAGGTGAGGGGAGATGG
>JAYTSN010000398.1:0-7981 GCA_043745625.1 Aestuariivirga sp.
TTAGAAAGTAGTTTAAATTTTATCGGTCAATCAGTTGAGGTGCTTTATGTCTAAATTTGGAGTTTTGTTTGGAACGGCGTTACTCATCGTGGTTGGTGCAACTGATCAGGCTGCATTGGCTGGTTCGCCGATTACAATCCAGACCGACCAGACGCAGCTGATTGCTATTTCTGCTGATCCCGGAACCGTTGTGGTGGGGAACCCTTCAATTGCAGATGTTTCTGTGAGTGGTAGACGCGTTTTTCTTCATGGCCGCGGCTTTGGGTCAACAAATATCATGATTTTAGATACTGCCGGAAATCAGCTTGCGAATTTTGATGTTACCGTCACCCACGATCATCCAAATGAACTGGTGATTGTCACTTCTTCTCTCGCACAGCCAAAAATTTCGATCGATACTTACTCATGTGCACCAACGTGCTATCATGCAATGATCCCTGGCGATGCAGGTTTTGGTACTATGCTGGGTGCAAACAGCACTAAGGCTAGTTTTGCTTCGGGTTCTAAATCAACAGATGCAGCACCTTCGGGTAGCGCTGGCGGCCCTCCACCGGCTGCACAATAACAACCGCACTTCTTTAAAATTTTATCGATGCTATTTAACCAAATGCAATGGATGACTGTTAACAGGTGAATTGAACGTTTTACTGACTTTTTGGATTCGCCTTGGAGAGTGCCATGCTAAAAAAACTTAAAACACGAATGCTCGGTTTTGGGCGGCGCTACGGCAATTCTGACAGCGGTGCAACAGCAGTTGAATTTGCTCTTGTTGCATTTCCGTTTTTTGTGTTGTTAGGGGTTATTTTGGAAACCGGTTCCATGATGTTTGTGGAATATGGTTTGCAATCGGGTGTGCAGGTAGCTTCGCGCCAAGCGCACACGGGCCAAGCGCAGGGTGCTGGCATGACAACGGCGCAATATAAGTCACTGATCTGCCAAAATGCAGCTTTGGTCGCTCAATGTGGAACAAGCGTTACAGTCTATGCAAATTCATATGACACTTGGACTGCACTTGCCAGCAGCATTCCTTCGTTCACCAATATTGGTGTGAAGGATGATGGAACGCAAGATCCTGTTGTCTATAAACTCGGCAAACCTTCTTGCCCGTCCGTATTAGTGGCGACTTATGATTGGAAATTCATGATGCCAATGATGAATTACATGGGCAACATTAAAAACGGAACGGAACGTCGCTTGGTTGGCTTTGCCATGTTCCAAACTGAACCCTATCCCGCATCTGGAAGTTCAACATGTTAAACCGCACCATGATCAATAATTTTTTTAAACGTGACGGCTTTCTTCGTCAAGACGAAGGCGCAGCGGCAGTTGAATTTGCATTTATTATGCCTTTCATGCTGCTGATATATTTTGGTCTAGTTGATGTGACTGGATTGATCTCACTCAATCGCCGGATTGTATCTGCGGCAGCAACCATGGCTGACTTAGTTACACAACAAAAAACCAACGTTTTGGCCAGTACAATTACTGACCAATTTAACGCTGCTTACATGATCATGAAACCCATGGCGTCTTCAAATTTAAGGATTGAAATTTACGATTATCGTTATGTCGGCACAACGATTACTTTGATCTGGAAAATGAGCAACAATCAAGGCCCAACATGCGGTGCGGTACCCGTCACCACAAATATGGCGCCATTGATGACAGCTGGAAATGATGTGGTCATTGCACGTACATGCACAACATACAGCCCAACAATTGCAAACTTTATGGGCACTAACATATTGGGTGCGACATCGTTCACGGTTCGGCAGGCTATTTCGGCTTCGCCACGTGGTTCTCCGGCGAAGTTGGATTGCTATGCAACGACCGTTGCCGCCGGCACACTCTGCTCGTAAACTAGACCTATAAGAAATTAACGGCCACATGTTTTTGCATGTGGCCTTTTTCATTTGGTCTGACCTTGCCCGCGCATCTTAATCCATATTGAAGTTAGCTCTGGCCCCAGAAGGAAGGACCAGAGGAATGAAACGGAATAGGTTTAGCGAAGAGCAGATTATCGGGATATTGAAGGAGCACGAGGCCGGTGTTACAGTTTCGGATTTGTGCCGCAAGCACGGCATCAGCGATGGCAGCATCTATAAATGGAAAGCCAAGTTCGGCGGCATTATGGTCGTCGTCGGTGCGATGGCACTTCGCACATAAGCTGATTGCATCACGCTAATTGTATGATAAATAACGGCGCTTCATAGGAGTTTACAAATGGCTGTGCAAAAGAATTTCATCAATGGAGCTTGGATAGAAGGCTCTGGCATTACAGTTGATATCAATCCATCAGATGTGAGCGATGTTGTTGGGGAATATACCCAAGCAGATAAAGCCCAGACGGAAGAAGCTATTGCGGCGGCTAAAGCTGCACTTCCAGCTTGGAGCATGACTACGCCACAACAACGCGCTGATGCCCTTGAGATGATTGGTGTTGAGCTGCTTGCTCGCAAAGATGAAATTGGCCGCATGCTTGCACGTGAAGAAGGAAAGCCCTTGGGCAATGGTGTGGCTGAAACCATGCGCGCCGCACAGATTTTTAAATTCTTTGCCCAAGAGACGTTGCGCATTGAGGGCATAGCATTGGCATCAGTTCGGCCTGGTGTTGATGTGACAATCACGCGTGAGCCAGTTGGTGTTGTGGGTCTAATTGCGCCATGGAATTTTCCGATTGCTATTCCAGCATGGAAAATTGCGCCGGCACTGGCTTATGGAAATTGCGTGGTTTTCAAACCTGCGGATTTGGTGCCGGGCACAGCTTGGATGTTGGCTGAAATTATCTCGCGCGCTGGTTTGCCCAAGGGTGTGTTCAATCTGGTGATGGGGCGTGGCTCGGTTGTGGGGCAAACGCTTTTGGATTCGCGTGATGTGAATGCCATTTCATTCACGGGTTCGGTTGAGACGGGCACTAAGGTGGCCATGGCTTGCGCATCACGCGGAGCCAAGTTCCAACTTGAAATGGGTGGAAAGAATCCGCTGGTTGTGATGGATGATGCCAATCTTGATTCGGCGGTGGCGGGTGCTGTGGACGGCGCATATTTCCAAACTGGACAGCGCTGCACGGCTTCATCGCGCCTCATTGTGCATTCAAAAATTCATGATACGTTTGTTGAAAAAACGATTACTGCTTTAAAGGCCTTGAAAGTGGATCATGCCTTAAAGGACGGGACTCAGATTGGGCCGGTGGTTGATGCATCACAATTGGCGCAAGATGAAAAGTACATTCAAATCGGGCGTGACGAGGGTGCTGAGCTTGCTTGGGGTGGTGAGCGTTTGAACCGCGATACCAAGGGGCATTATTTGTCGCCTGCACTGTTTGTGGGCACCAAGAACAATATGCGTATCAACCAAGAAGAAGTGTTTGGGCCAGTGGCCACTGTGATCAAAGTTGAAAGCTATGATGAAGCATTGGCGGTGGCCAATGATACGAAATTTGGATTGTCGTCAGGCATCTATACCGGCTCGTTGAAATTCGCTTCTGACTTCCGGCGCAAGTCTCAGGCGGGCATGGTGATGGTGAATTTGCCAACGGCTGGTGTGGATTATCATGTGGCGTTTGGCGGGCGTAAAGGTTCCAGCATGGGTTCGCGCGAACAAGGGCGGTTTGCGGCTGATTTCTATACGGCGGTTAAAACGTCCTATCAGTCGGCTGGTTGAGCGCGAACTCTTTCGCGCCACCACACATAGATTCCAGATGCAATGATGATCGTGCTCCCCAGCACGGTCCATTGGTCTGGCCAATCACCAAAAATGACGATGCCAAAAATCGTGATCCAGATGATATTGAGGTAGATGAAGGGTGCCAGCAGTGAAGCTGGTGCCAATCGCAAAGCATGCGAGATGATCAGGTGTGTGATGAGGCCACATGAGCCCATAAGAAGGATGATCGGCCAAAGGTTGATGGTTGGGGTTTGCCAATGGAACGGCACAATGCAAGCTGTTATGATCGCCCCTACTGCGAAAACCCACGTGAGGCCCGTTTCAGGATCATCACCGACACCTGCTCTTCTGGTGAAGATTTGATAGAGCGCAATAACGAGTGCATTGGCTAGTGATGTGAGCATGGCCAGTTGAAATGCAGCACCACCGGGGCGCATGACGATTAGCACGCCGATGAAGCCCACAATAACCGCAGCCCAGCGGCGCGGACCTACTTTTTCACCCAGCAAGAAGGGTGCAAGCGCGCATGAGATTAGTGGCGCCGCGAAGTTGATGCTCATCACAACGGCCAAAGGCATTTGGGCTAGGGAATAGAAATTCAAGAACGTCGAAGAAGTCAGAAGTAAACCGCGCAGGACATTCACTCTGATATGTTGGCTGCGTTTGGGCATTTCGCGCCTTGCGATAAAAACAGCATTTAAAATTACAAAGGCAATTAAATAGCGAAAGAACACCACCATGCTGAGGGCCACACCATGGGCCAGTAAATATTTTGCAGGTGTATCAACCAGCGAGCCTACAAATTGCGACGCTATAAATAGACCAATGCCACGGCTGATATTTTGATTCACGTCAGGCGAATACCTCGTTCTTTAAATGAATGACGCGTGGCCTGTGCTGTGCCGCCCAGATCAATGGCCCGCGTGGCTGCTTCAATTACGGTGACATCGAACCCAAGCGTTCTTGCATCCTCGGCAGAATAACGCACGCAATAATCAAAGGCCAAACCAACGCATGTTACTTTGTTAAAGCCGCGCTCTTTCAAATACCCGCCAAGTCCGGTTGGCGTTTTGTGATCATTTTCAAAAAATGCGGAATATGAATCAATTGTTTTTCTGAACCCTTTGCGAATGATGAGTTCAGCGTGGGAAACATCAAGGGCCGGGTGAAAGGCCGTACCATGGCTTCCTATGATGCAATGATCTGGCCAAAGAGTTTGCTTGCCGTAGGGCATATCAATTTGCGTGAAAGCAGCATGCCCTTTGTGTTGGGAGGCGAAAGATGAATGACCCTCGGGGTGCCAATCTTGCGTGAGCACAACATGTTTATGTTCATGAGCCAATTGGTTTATCAAAGGTACAATTTCATCGCCGCCGTTCACGGCCAAATTTCCGCCAGGGCAAAAATCATTCTGAACGTCGATAATTAAAAGAACCTCATTCACCATGACAGTGCCGCCACACAACCTTTAAATGCCGGAAATTTATCCATTATAACATAGACAGGAATATGGTGAATGACTTTTGCGATGCGGCCATGGTCATCAAACGTTTTACGAAAGTTTCCACTTTGCAATTGCTTGACAATGGACGGAGCAATTCCGCCTGCCAGATAAACACCGCCATGGGCTTGCAGCGCCATCGCAAAATCTCCGCTGAGTCGTGCCAAAAACGTTATAAAATGTTCAAGGGTTTTTTCTGCAGCGGCATCTTTGCCAGCGATTGCTGCCTGTAACATATCCTCAGAAGTGGCGAATTTCGGCGTGCCCGCAATAACTTTATAAAGCGCGTAAAGTCCGGGGCCGGTTAAAACGTCTTCGACTTCTGAAAAATTTCCAGCGCCCATAAGAGCGTCGCGAAAGCTTAACTCTTCGGCGGTGACAACGGGCAAGGTTACGTGGCCACCCTCGCCAGGCAAAGCATGCCAGCCGCCACCGGGCAGTGGCGCTAACATGGCCATGCCCAGCCCAGTGCCGGGACCCAGCACAATTTTCATGGCATTGGGTTTTGGCGCTTTACCACCTACTTGCGCTAAATCTTCTGGTGCCAAATGCGGCAGTGACAGTGCCAATGCTTCATAGTCATTCAACAAACGAAAATGAGCAGAATTTGCCGTTGCTTGCAGCGACGCAACGCTGAAGCTCCAATCGCGATTGGTGAGGCGAATAACCTCACGGTCAACAGGTGCTGCAACGGCAAGGGCGGCAGACCGCAATGATGTGACGCCGTGATTGTTAAGGTAATGGCTGAGGGCGGCTTCCAATCCAGCAAAGCCATCATTCTTTAAAGCTTCAACGCGGGTGACTTCAGTCGAACCTTTGGCTACCAAGCCAAAGCGCGAATTTGTGCCGCCGATATCGCCTACCAAACCTAATTCAGTCATGTTTTACCTTTGGCCTTCACTGCCACATGTCTCTCAAAAGGGCAACGGCCACGCTGGACTGTTTGACCACTTGCAGCTAGATCAACCTGAACTTTGATCGACACACAAGCTTAGGGCGATTTTGACTTTTCCGTGAAAGGTCAAACCGCTCTCGGAGTGGCATTTATTTGGAACTTTATTCGTGACCCTCGACATTGAAACTGAAGCCGCCCGCAGGCGCACATTTGCGATTATTTCGCATCCTGACGCTGGTAAAACCACGCTGACCGAAAAGTTGTTGTTGTTTGGTGGTGCAATTCAGCTGGCCGGACAAGTGCGCGCCAAGGGCGACCGCAGGCGCACACGCTCTGACTGGATGAGCATTGAGCGGGCGCGCGGCATCTCCGTGGTCACATCCGTAATGACGTTTGAATATAATAATTGTGTGTTCAATTTACTCGATACGCCGGGCCATGAAGACTTCTCAGAAGATACTTATCGCACGCTCACAGCAGTTGACGCTGCAGTGATGGTGATTGACGGTGCTAAAGGCATTGAAGACCGCACGCGTAAGCTTTTTGAAATTTGCCGTATGCGCGATATTCCGATTATCACTTTCATCAATAAGTTTGACCGCGAAGCGCAAGAGCCTTTGAACTTGCTTGATGAGATTGAGAAAGGTTTGGCTTTAACCGTTGTGCCGATGGTTTGGCCGATTGGTATCGGCAAAACATTTGCTGGCACTTATGATTTGATCAATCAGCGCATCCGCCGCATTGATGGCGATCCAGCGGGCGAAAATGTTTCGGGGCCTGATGATCCGGCGATTGATAAGTTGTTGCCACCTGCGTCAGCGGCGCATTTTCGCGAAGAGTTATCATTACAGCAAATGGCTGGTCATACTTTTGACCGCGCCTCTTTCTTGGAAGGTCACCTTTCGCCCGTTTATTTTGGTTCTGCGATCAAGAATTTCGGCGTACGTGATTTGCTGGATGCGTTGATTGCATATGCGCCACCGCCGCGCGATCAAAAATCGCGGCAACGTGTGGTGAAGGCCATTGAGCCTAAGCTCACGGGCGTGGTGTTTAAGATTCAAGCCAACATGGACCCGAACCACCGTGACCGTATTGCTTTTATGCGCGTGGCGTCTGGCAAACTCACACGCGGCATGCGGGTTAAAATTGTGCGCACGGGAAAATCATTGGCACTTAACGCACCGCAGTTTTTCTTTGCCCAAGATCGTTCATTGGCCGAGGAGGCCTTCGCAGGCGATGTGGTGGGTATTCCCAATCATGGTGTGCTGCGCATCGGTGATACGCTGACCGAAGGCGAGGATATTGTTTTTACGGGGGTTCCAAGTTTTGCACCGGAAATTTTGCGGCGCGTGCGGTTGGGTGATCCGATGAAGGCCAAGAAGCTCAAAGGCGCCTTGGAAGAATTGGCCGAAGAAGGTGTTGTGCAATTGTTCACACCGATTGACGGATCTGGAGCCATTGTGGGCGTGGTGGGTGCTTTGCAACTTGATGTTTTGGCTGATCGTTTAAAAAATGAATATACCGTGCCTGTGGAATTTGAAACGACCCGGTTTGAAATTCTGCGGTGGATTTTTTGTAGTGACGCAAAAATTATGGATGGGTTTCAGGAGGCAAATCGCTCGGCCATTGCGCATGATCTTGATGGTGCGCCAGTGTTCATGGCATCATCTGCTTTCAATTTAAATTATGCGTTAGAGCGTACACCTGGCATCAAGGCTGAGACGATCAAGGAAATTCACGCATGATAATGTCTTGGGATTTTGATTTCCTGCATCTGTTCGCGGTGGCGCTCATCTTCTTAATGTGGTGGCTTTATGGGCCAATTTTAAGGCTGTTAGGACGCGGCACTTTAAATGTACAGCTTCATGTGGTGCGTTTGAAATGGATGCGGATGTTGATGCATTCAAAACGCGAGAGCC
>JAYTSN010000399.1:0-2741 GCA_043745625.1 Aestuariivirga sp.
GCCCGGACCATCTCGAAGAAACCATCAACACCGAAATCACAGACATGAATGCAAACCGCAAAAACCATCCGTTGGCCAATCTGCGAATCTCTGCTTAGATCATGATTTCTCTTTGCGAAGGACTGTAGTTCTGTTGTCCATTTGATCTCTCGTGCAAAAGCATCAACCGTACTTTTCTTATTCTCAAGTGAATGCCATGAGGCTTTCGCTGAGCTATAGGATTTGACAAAATAATTTACTTTGGAAGTTAGGCTAGATCTGCTGTGGTCATATAGCCAATCGTCTCGATTTGTGGCGATGCCAAATGACACTTGCTTGAAGATTGCTTTTTCCTGATTTATTTTTTTTGTGTTTTTGGTTTTTTTGTCTGCAATAGCGATAAAACTGTCCCAATTATTTTCGCTCAAATTTATCCAATTAAATTTCTTATCAGGTGCCATCCTTTCAAAGTTGATAATTGATGCCGCATTACCTCCAAGAAATGCAACCTTGTCCTCCGCCGTTTCCATCTCTGGCCGCCGCGCGTAGAAAATCTTGCAGCCCTTCTGCTTCTGCCGCTTCACCATAAATGAAATGGCCACGCCCGTTTGAATGCCGAAGACATTATGCTTGGTCCCAGACAACTTGGGATTGGCGCGCACATCGCCACCCAAATCCATCACATAGATTTCGTTGAACTCTTCGGCCACAATTTTGCGGAAGCCATCAAAGGTGCGGCTTTCTATGAAAGAGCGGTTGGTGATGAACGCCAACACGCCATCATCATTCATTCGGTCTGAAGCCCAGCGGAAAAACCTTGCATACATGTCATAAAGTTTGGTTTTCTGCGCTGTCGATTGCTTGATGTAGGTGGCCTTGATCAGCTTATCGATATGGGGATATTCGCGGTTTTTGTTGTTGTCGTTCTCATTGGCTTGGTTGGCATTGTAAGGCGGATTGCCGATGATCACAGAAATTTTGCGCTTGTTCTGGCGTTTCACGCGCTCCACATTTTCATCCGAAAGCCCCGCCAACATATCAAGCTGGGTTCCAGCTTTCGTGCCCAAGCCACCGATATTATCCAACGTGTCCACAAAACATAAGTTTGGAAATTCGGCAAACTGCCCGCTGATGGCGGCATAGGTGGCTTCAATGTTTAGGTTCGCCACATAGTATGGCAAAATCGCCACTTCATTGGCATGCAGTTCATTTTTGTATTTGTGCGCCAGCTTTTGCGGTTGGCCACGAAAATGTTCCAGCAACTCGCAAATGAACGTTCCGGTGCCTGTGGCCGGATCAAGAATTTCCACATCCTTATCAATCAGGCTTTTGCCGAAATGTTTTTGGGTCAGCCAATCTGCCCCCTCAATCATGAATTTTACAATTTCATTGGGCGTATAAACCACGCCCAGACGATCCGCCGCCTTGGGGTTATAGACCTTGTAGAAGTTCTCGTAGATCACCTTGAGGAAAGTTTGCTTCTCGGAATGTGATGTGATGAGTGCTGCGTTGGAGCGAATGGTGGCGTAATAGGTCTCTAAGCTTTTCAGGGTTTCGCGTTTCAACTGCCCCGTGAAGAATTTTGCCTCCAGTGCATAAAGCTCTTTGGCAATATTGTTTTCGCGGTGAAAATCACCTTGATCAAAAACATGAGCGAAAATTTCTTCGGTGAGAATATGCTGGATCAGCATTTCGCGCACATCGGCTTCGCTCACCACCGGGTTGATGGTGTTCTTGGCATGTGCGAGGAATTTTGCAGCAGCAGTTTTGAAATCCGCGTTCTTGTCATAGGCGTCACTGATCTTCTCGCGCAGCGCTTCCAGCACGGCGGGAAGATCGGTTTTGAATTGCGCCACTGCTTTGCGAAAATCTGCAATTTCCTGGCGCTCATATTTGAAGAAAAGAGTGACCAGCCGGAGCAGCTTCTCCGTGTCCTCCATCGGGCAACGCATCACCTCGTTTTTGTTCTGGATCAGAACGGCGGTGTGCGAATCCTCATAGATGATGTTGTTTTGCGGATAGCCCTTGGCCTGCTTTTTGGCGATTTCCTCATCGAGGTCATCATTCGTGTCTTTGGCTTCCCAGTAACCCTTTGGAACACGCAAGTCGTGCAGGATGGTGCCATCCGGTCTGATGCGGTTGCCTCTGGGCGATAGAAACTCATATTGTGATATGAAGGTGAGATTGTTTTGACGCGACCAATCCTTCAGCAAGTCCTTGAACGCTTCGGAAATCACGCCCTCGGTGTTTGAACCTGAGATTTTCTTGTAACGATCAAGTTCGTTCAGATATTTGTTGATCAGAAGTTGACTCATGTGTTTCCCTGCTGAGGTCACACTTACTGATTCAAGCAGTTGTGTCAAAGTTTGGAGCGCTTTGGTAAAAATACTTTCTCCTGCGGCTAGGCTCGTACCTTCGCGCAAAGTGACAGGATTGCGCGTTATTGCCGCGCAAAGCCCCCAAAAACCGATAACTCCATATAAAACAAGTAAAAAAGCCAAAGTCACATCCTTTCATTTAAAACATATAAACCCATTAAAGGAATTTGTAAAGCTTTAATTCCTGTTTTTTTGAAATAAATCATATTATATGTCTCGCTTACCCCTCAACTTCGATGCGGCGTGCAAGCCCCTAGCGTCCGGCCTTTTTTCTTATATGGTAGTTCCATGATGCGCCAATATGAGTTGGTTGAGCGGGTTACGAATTATGACCCGGACGCGGATGAGGATATGCTCAACCGCGCTTATATCTATGCCATGAAG
>JAYTSN010000400.1:0-20690 GCA_043745625.1 Aestuariivirga sp.
CATTCGTGTCGAGAAAAATCAGAGATCAATCCCTAAATTCGGCTTGCGGCCTTCACGGATCACGGCATCCAAATCCACGTCAGTTCCATATTCACGCGATATCCGCGCATAAAAATCCGGTGCCGCCTCGCGCTCTGGCTCAATATGCGCATATAGCTCCAAAGCCCGCTCCACCACCTGCGCAATAGACCGCCGCTCCTTCTTGGCAAGCAAATGTGCAAGCTTCAGAGCTTTGGAGGATCGGACGGAGAGTTGAGGTTCAGGCATGGGGTGGAAATATCATAGATGGCATCTGATGGCAAGCGATGGCAACTCAACAACATATCAACTATGTTTCAGAGTGTGGAAGGCGAAATTTGCGCCAGCGATCACACGGTATTCCAAAAATTCCATCCCAATTTTCTCCAAAACGCGGAGAGAAGCGTAATTACTCGGAAGGGCAAACCCGACGAGAGAGGCTTTTGGTCGATGTTCCCGCGCCCAACCTAACAACGAATGCGCCGCTTCACTGGCATAGCCGTTCCCCCAGAATTGTGGTTTGATCGCGTAACCGATCTCAAGTGTTGCCTCTTCCCAAAGTGACCATCCGGCGCGACCAACAAAGGTTCCATCAGACAAGCTCAACTTCCATTTGGTAAAACCAAAGTCTGTCTGTTCCTGCATATATTCCGTCAATCGACGATTAATACCTTCTAAAGTCCATTTAAAAGGATCGGGCGGATAAGCAGTTTGCACTCGAGGATCGGCGTGGAGTTCAAACAGTAAATTTGCGTCCACATGCCGCCATGTTGAGAAACGAAGCCGTTCTGTTTTCAACTTAATCTCAGATTGATAGGTCACCGCCCCCGCTCAATCTCCACACCCACACTCCGCGCATTCGGGATAATATCCGGCTTCTCAATGCGCACCCGTGCCGCGGCCACGCGTTTATCGCGAAGGCAGGATTCGGCAAATCTTTCAGCCAATGTTTCCACCAAATTCACATGGCCCTCGGCCACAATCGTTTCAACTTTTTTGGCGATAATTTCATAAGAAACCACGTGGCTGATTTCATCTTTGATCGGACCTTCGGCCTCATGCACGGAAAGATCGATATTCACGATGATCCGCTGCGGCTTCACCTTCTCATGATCATAAATGCCAATCAGCGCCATAATTTCTAAATCGCGCACAAACACATGGCGCAGGCGGCTGGCTGCGCTGGCCACGTGATGTGTAATCTTCGGGCCGCTCATTCTTTCACCTCAACAACGTCTGCCGTTTTCCAAACTAAATGTTGACCACCATCAAGGGCGATCATTTGGCCAGTCAGCGCTGGTTGCGATAATATGAATTTAACAGTTTGGCTGATCTCCTCTGGCGACGTGCCGCGCTCCAACAACGTCAAACTTTCCTGCTTTGCAAAATCTTCATCACCCATGCGTGAAGAAGGAAGCGCTGGCCCGGGTCCAATCGCGTTGACGCGAATGCGCGGCGCTAAAGCTTGCGCCATGGTGCGCGTGGCTGTCCACAATCCCGATTTTGCAATGGTATATGAAAAGAACAACGGATTGAGGCGCCGGACGCGCTGATCTATCAGATTGATAATATTGCCATTTTCATCGTCTGGAAGCTGTTTTCCAAACGCTTGCGCCAACATCACGGGCGCGCGCAAATTAATATCCATGTGGCTTTGCCACATCGTGGCGTCGAGATTGCCGAGGCGGTCAAACTCAAACATTGAAGCATTGTTGATTAACGCTGTAAGCGGGCCAACCGCCTCAACAGCTTTGGCAATAAGCCTTTCGCCAATATCAACATCGGCCAAATTGCCCTGCACAGCTACAGCGTTCTGCCCCTTGGCGCGGATCAGATTCACAACATCGGCAGCTTCAGCCGCAGAGCCATTGTAATGCACCACAACATCGAAGCCGTCACCCGCCATATCGAGCGCAATCTGGCGGCCAATGCGTTTGGCAGCGCCAGTTATCAGAACGCGTTTAATCATCAACCCTCCGGCAGCAGAATAACATAATGCTTCTTAACCTTGCGCACAGTTTGCCATGTGCCCTTGAAGCCCGCAGGAATGATGAATGCATCGCCGCGTTTCAATCGCCACTTTTTGCCATCTTCGCGCGTCAACACGGCTTCGCCCTGAATGAAGTGGCAGAATTCCCATTCCACGTAATCGCATTTAACGGTGCCCGGCGTCGATTCCCAAATGCCACTGAACAGCCTGCCATCATCTGAGCTGAAATGATTCCACGTATTGGTTTTGTATGACCCTTTAAGCAATTTGCTTTTATCAGGCGTGCCCTTTTCTTTCTTGGGCGCGGTTTTTCCAGTGGTCTTCATCACTATAATATCAGTCGGATCAGGCATCATGTTTTAATCGCTCCAATAATTCTTCACGAGTAGGTGCAAAATCACTCGCCACCCACCAGTCTTCTAAACTGCGCAACATTTCGCCCATATAAGGGCCAGAAGCAATGCCGGCCTCCAACAAATCTTGTCCGTTGATCGGTAGTTTCAAAATAGGCCAATGCTTAGGCAATTCGAGCAGAGCTTGCCATTGTGGGTTCAGCTTCGTAGCTCTGCCCCTAGCCCAACTTAACTCCACCGAATCTTGCCAAGCCTGCTCTCCCAAATGGTAGAGCATGGCCCGCTGTTCCGGCGGTTTAAACTGCGGAGATAAATCGGGTGCGGCAGCAAGTTCATCAATGCGCTGCGCCTCAGCATTTGAAAGCCGCAAAATATCTTGCAAATTTTCTGGCTTCTTTGCCAAAGCGTAAAGTCGCAACATAGCATCATCGGGCAAGCGACCAATCAATCGCCAATCATCCGTATACGGAATGATTATTTTCAACACATCCAATGCCGCCATGATTTTAAGCGTTGGTACAGCACGCGGTGCCACCACAAGTTTAAATATTTCCTGGCGAATGCGTTCAGCCGAAATCTTTTTCAAACCAGATTTCAGCTTTGCACAAGCGTCCAATGCATTTCTATCAGGTGCGCCTTTTCCAAACCGAGCATGAAACCGGAAGAAGCGCAGGATCCGCAAATAGTCTTCTTTAATGCGCGCGTTCGCATCGCCCACGAACCTGATTCTATTTCTTAGTAAATCCCCATAACCGTTTGTAAAATCATATATTTTACCTACATCATCGCAATACATCGCATTCATCGTAAAGTCGCGGCGCACCGCATCTTCGACCCAGTCAGAAGTGAAAGCCACCACCGCCCGCCTGCCATCCGTCTCCACATCACGGCGCAAAGTCGTCACTTCAAATGGCACACCACCATTCACCACCGTCACCGTGCCATGCTCATATCCAGTGGGGTGAACGCCAAAGCCAGCCTCTTTACAAACGCGCATCACATCTTGCGGCAACATCGTCGTTGCAAGATCAACATCACTAATCGGCACGCCCAACAAAGCATTGCGCACAGCGCCACCGGCCACACGCACTTCGCCACCACCACGCTTGATCACAGCCATCACCTGTTGCAGGCGAGGCTCGTTCAACCATGCAGCTTTGCGAAGACTAGGAAGAGGTTTCATAGAGGCGGTCATACAAATTCTTTATCATGCCAGCAGTCGCCCCCCAAATATATCTCTCGCCATGCGGAAAAACATAAAAATGCCGCACCATGCCTTTGAACTCGCGGGAATGACTATGGCAGTTTTGCGGATTCATCAAAAACGAAAGTGGCACTTCAAAAATATCATCAACCTCGTGAGGCTGGGCCTGCAAATCAAAACCCTCGCGCACTAAAGCCACCACGGGTGTGACCATGTAATGCGTAATCGTCAAATAACCATCGAGATAGCCAAGTGGGGTAATGAATTCACCAGCCAACCCCGTTTCCTCAAATGTCTCGCGCAATGCTGCATTGAGCGCCGTCTCACCCTCGTCTTGCCTTCCGCCCGGAAAAGCAATCTGCCCAGCATGCTTTGACATATGTGCGGTGCGTTGGGTTAAAATCACCGTCGGCCCAGCACCGCGCAACACAACCGGGATCAAGACACTTGCCGGCTTGGTCACCACACCATCAGGAATCATCCGAGCCCGATCATTCATGTCGTCGTCAGATCGGTTCCAAGTCTGCGGCGGCTCCTGTAACAAATACCGCAATGCCCTGGTTTTGAAATCTTCAATCAATTTCAGAAGCTTTTTGCATCGGATAAAAAACCCCAGAAGACCAAACGCCAAACCATTCGCCCTCAGTCACGCCCAGTGCCACAAGGTCATAAAACAAAGCCCGCGAAACCAAGGCCTCTAAATTGCGTCGCACCAAAACATAAGGTTTCAAACCGCCCGTGCCCGCTTCATCTGCCACGCGCAGCGGGTGCTCTGGCCCCAAAACAATCTCATCATCAACATTGGTTTCAAATTTAACCTGTTGATCGCGCCCCGAACCCGAAACGCTCATGCAGATTGCCACAAACGGCGCATCGTCAACTCGAATGCCGCATTTCTCTACTGGCGTAACAAGATAATATTTGCCGTCCGCATCATAACGCAAAATTGATGCAAATAATTTCATCAGCGGTTTGCGGCCAATGGGCGAATTCATATAATACCACAAGCCATCAGCGGCAATGCGCATATCAATATCGCCGCAAAAGGGCGGGTTCCAAAGCTCCACAGGTGGCAGGCCTTTGGCCTTAACCACATCATTTAAACCTTTCAGCGGATTGCTGACATCACTCGCAGTCGTCATTGTTCCAATCTATACAGATATTTCAAAATTGAGTCGCAAAAAGTGGTTGACATGATTGCGCCATTCTTGGGCGTAATTGTAAAGACAAATGAATTTAGGAAGACAGATGGCAAAAGCAAAAACCGTGAATGACTATGATGCAACCAGCGCCAAACTACAAGCCGCAAAGGCGGCACTAAATGATGTCGTATTCGGCCAGAATGATGTGATTGAACTGGCTATGATAGCAATTCTCGCAGGCGGACATGCTTTAATTGTGGGCGCACCTGGCCTCGCCAAAACAAAACTCGCCACATCTTTAGGCACCGTTTTGGGCCTCAACGAAAAGCGCGTGCAGTTTACACCTGATTTAATGCCCGCTGATATTCTTGGGTCAGAAGTTCTTGATGAAGTAAACGGCAAGCGTGCCTTTCGCTTCGTGCCTGGCCCCGTGTTTTGCCAATTGCTGATGGCCGACGAAATCAACCGCGCTAGCCCACGCACCCAATCTGCATTGTTGCAATCGATGCAAGAACACCATGTGACTGTAGCTGGCGAACGCCATGATTTGCCGCAGCCTTTTCACGTGCTCGCCACGCAAAACCCGATTGAGCAAGAAGGCACCTTTCCATTGCCTGAAGCACAGCTCGACCGGTTTCTGGTTCAGGTCGATATTTCTTATCCACCTCTTGATGCAGAACGCCGCATGTTGTTTGCAACGACTGGCAATGAAGAAACCCAACCGGTCGCAGTCCTCACAACTGCTGATTTAATCACCGCTCAAAAGATGACCCGCGAAATTCCAGTTGGCGAGCAAGTGACGGATGCGATTCTGAAAGTTGTTCGCGCCGCACGCCCCAGCGCCGATGCCAGCAAAATGGTAAATGATAATGTTGCATGGGGCCCATCGCCTCGCGCAGCTCAGGCTCTGATGCTCTGCGCCAAAGCCCGCGCCATGTTGCAAGGCCGCTTATCGCCTTCGGTTGAAGATGTGATTGCATTGCTTGAGCCGGTCTTCAAACATCGCATGGCATTAAACTTCTCGGCCCGTGCAGATGGTGTTACAGTGCAGAATATAATCGCCCATTTGGCGCAGACCATCGCATAAACCCAATGGCGCAAGCGGCACCTCATAGCACCAGCCAAAGAGCGCAAACTCTTTCGCAAAAGCTTCCACCATTATTGGTAAAGGCCGAGCGCGTGGCTGCCACCGTAATGCTCGGCGTGCATGGCCGCAAACGCGCTGGCCCAGGTGAAAACTTCTGGGCCTACCGCCATTATAGTTCTGGCGATTCAACCCAGCGCATTGATTGGCACAAAAGTTCAAAGTCAGACCAAGTTTACATCCGTGAAAACGAATGGGAGGCCGCTAACACTCTTTGGCTGTGGTCGAACATCGGCCCACGCATGGATTTCAAATCGCATCTCGCCACCGAAACCAAAAGAGAGCGAGCGCAGATATTGCAATTGGCTTTGGCCAGCTTGGCCATCAGGGCCCATGAACGCATCGGCGCAATCGGCAGCGACCGCCGCGCGGGCACAGGCCAAATGGCATTGCGCCAGTTGGCCGAACATTGCGCAGAACCAAACGACAATCCTCTGCCCATCCCCCGCTCCATGCAACGCCAATCAGCCGCAGTTTTAATATCTGATTTTCTCGATGACCCAGAAGCCATCAAACGAGCCATTGCACCACTCGCCGAGTCCGGCGTGCGCGGACACTTGCTGCAGATCACCGATCCGGCAGAAGAAACCCTGCCCTATAATGGCCGCATGGAATTTTTGGGCCTCGATTCCGCCCAAAAATTTCTCGCCAATAAAACCCAAAATCTGCGCGAAAAATATATTGAAGCATTTGCCGCTCAACGCGAAGCCGTACGGCAAATCGCCAACCGCCTCGGCTGGTCATTCACGGTTCACCGCACGGATGAACAGCCTAGCAAATGCCTTCAAGCCCTGCATCTGAGGATCAGTGATCGATGATGCAATTTCTCCAAACCCTCAGTTTCGAAACGCCATTGGCACTCTGGGGTCTCTTAGCACTGCCCGTCATTTGGTGGCTGCTGCGTTTTACACCGCCGCGCCCACAATCAATCAAATTCCCCCCATTGCGAATTTTGCTTGGCCTCAAACAACAAGAAGAAACACCCGACAAAACGCCGTGGTGGCTTTTGCTTCTAAGATTAGCTCTCGCTGCAATTCTTATCTTTGCAGTAGCCCACCCAAAAAACAGCGAGAAAAATCTTCTCGCCGAAGGCTCCGGTCCATTACTTTTGATCGTCGATGATGGCTGGGCTGCGGCCAAAAACTGGCCCAAGCGCTTAGACGCGGTGCAGACAATTTTGCAAGATGCTCAGAACGCAGGCCGTGTTGTAACTCTGGCGACCACCACACCACTCAGCCGCACCGCCGATCTGACTGAGACAGCGGCAAGCGATGCCATAAATTCATTGCGAGCGTTGAAACCTCAAGCCCTTTCAACCGATCGCACGGCACTGCTGAAACGTTTGAGCGACAAGAAACCAAAACTGGGCCAAGTGGTTTGGCTGACTGACGGTTTAGACTCGGGCTCTGCAAAAACTTTTACCGATGGCCTAACCCAACAGTTTGGAAACATTGTCTCTGCATTGCAATTGCACGACGATGCACCGCTGGCCTTGGGCCGCCCTGCCATCGATGGCAGCGACATTAAAATTACGGCCATTCAAGGCACAAACTCGAATACAAAATCAATGGTCCAAGCTATTGCTGGTAATGGTCGGGTTTTATCAGAAGCACCGATTGAATTTGCGGGCACCAGCACAGCCACCGCAAAACTTGGGCTGCCCATTGAGCTGCGCAATGAGATTCAAGCCATCACCATCAGCGGCCAGAACCATGCAGGCGCCAAACAATTACTCGACGATCGCTGGCGCAGAAAATCAATCGCCATCCAATCCGGCACAGCGCTGGAAGCAGCCCAACCCCTGCTCTCGCCATTGCACTATGTAACGCGCGCCTTGGAGCCCTATGGCGAAATCCAAGAACCAACCAATGCGGATGAATTAAAGATAGCATTAGACGCCGGCCTTTCAATGTTGGTCATGGCTGATATTGGAAATCTTAACCAGGAAACGCGCGACACTATTTCACCTTGGGTCGAGAAAGGTGGCGTGCTGTTGCGTTTTGCTGGCCCACATTTGGCTACAACCAACAATGAATTATTGCCCGTGAAACTGCGCGAGGGCGACCGTAATTTAGGCAGCGCGCTGAGTTGGGAAACACCGCAAGCCATCGCATCCTTCGCGGAAAAAGGCCCTTTCGCAGGATTGGCGCTTGATCCCAAAATTGCCATTGCGCGCCAAGTTCTGGCCGAGCCTGATACAGATTTACCCGATAAAACTTGGGCGAGCCTGGGCGACGGCACGCCATTGGTAACGGCCACGCGCAAAGGCAAAGGATTCATTATTTTGTTCCACGTTACAGCCAATGCCGATTGGTCAAACCTGCCTTTATCTGGAACCTTCGTCGACATGCTCCAACGGATTACTGATCTGGCCCCTGCCGCTGGCAGCAACACAGCAACCACAGTTTCAAACGATCAGGCCAACGCCTTTTCGATGCGGCTTTTGCTTGGCGGTTCAGGCGAACTCGTCACGCCAAACACAAACATCGATGCCATTCCTGTCAAAGATTTTGACAACGCCAAAGCATCAGCAAAAACCCCGGCGGGCATTTATGCCTTGGGCACGAGAGAGCGCGCGATTAATTTGGATTTAAAACAGGCAGACCTCACTCCAATTACGAGTTTGAGCAACGGCGTCACACTGCAAAATATCGTTCCACCAAAAACTACAAGCTATGCAGCGAGCTTGTTTATCTTGGCAGCACTTCTGTTTTTAGCAGATACATTAGCTGCAATCATTCTGGGCGGCGGCTTAAAGTTGCCCAACAGCCGCAACGTTACGGCTGCTCTTTTCGTAATGATGATCAGCGGCGCATTTGCATTTCACCCCAACGATGCCCGCGCTGACGATCAATCCGATCTCAAAGCTGCCACCGAAACCCACTTGGCCTTCGTCAAAACCGGTGACGCAGAAATCGATCAAACCAGCGAGCAAGGTTTGAAAGGCCTAGGCTTGATCATGGCCGATCGCACATCAGCTGCGTTAGGCGCACCCGTGGGTGTGAATGTAGAAACCGATGAATTGGTATTCTACCCCGTGCTCTACTGGCCCGTGAATGAAGCAGCCCAGCCACCAACCGACAAAGCCCTGGCGCGCATTGATGCTTACATGAAAAATGGCGGCACCATTGTTTTTGATACGCGTGATGCAGGAACTGATTTCGGCAGTGGCAGCCCCAATGGTGTGGCCCTGAAACGCATCTTAGCCAAGCTTGATGTACCACCGCTAGAACCAGTGCCAGAGGGTCATGCGCTTACCAAATCATTTTATCTCCTCAAGGATTGGCCCGGCAGGTACGAAGGCGGTGCTTTGTGGGTGGAAGCCCAGAACGGCGAAAGCCCAGCCAAGTCCGACGGTGTTTCCGGCATCATTATCGGTTCGAATGACTATGCAGCCGCATGGGCTTTAGACGACAACGCACAGCCATTGAACGCCATCGTCGGTGGCTCTGATCGTCAGCGTGAATACGCCTTCCGCGTGGGCGTGAATATCGTCATGTATGCCTTAACCGGAAACTATAAAACCGACCAAGTGCATGTGCCTGCCCTTCTCGAAAGGTTGGGCCAATGAACTTGCAAATTGAATATGCGCCATTTGTCAGTTGGCCAGTGCTCGGCATTTTCGCAGCGATCTGCTTGGCCGCAATAACATTTATGGCGTTGAGCAGAAGGCGTGGAACAATTCTACGCGCGGCAACAGCAGTCTTGTTATTGGCATGCCTCGCCAACCCCACGATCCGCCAAGACGAACGCGAGCAACTTTCAGATATCGCCGTCGTTGTTGTTGATCAAAGCCAGAGCCAGAATATAGGCCAGCGTACGGCTCAAACGCAAAAGGCACTGGTCAATTTGAAAGCGCGCCTGGCCGCATTGGGTAACACCGAATTGCGCATCACCAGCGTCACCTCCGGAATCGAAACCGGCAGTGATGGCACAAGATTGATGACAGCGCTTGGCAAAGCCGTTTCAGATATTCCAAAAGATCGTTTTGCTGGCGCATTCTTGATCACTGACGGCCAGGTGCATGACGTGCCGCAAACACTGACAGGGCTACCCGCTCCAATCCACAGTTTGATCTCAGGCAGCAAAAACGAGAGCGACCGCCGAATTGTTATAGATAAAAGTCCGCGCTTTGGCATTGTGGGCCAAGAGCAAACCATTCAGTTTCATGTAGAGGAGTCGAGCAGCGATAGATCACCGGTTGCCGTCACATTGCAAATCCCAGGTGGAGCATCAACCAATCTCAATGTGACACCCGGCGTCATCACAGATTTTCCCCTAAAGATAGAGCACGCAGGCCAAAATTTCATCGAGCTTTCTGCGGCCATTCGGGATGGCGAACTCTCAAAGGAAAACAACCGCACCGTTGCTGTGATCGATGGGATCAGAGATCGTTTACGCGTGCTGCTTGTTTCGGGTCAGCCCCACGCTGGCGAGCGCACATGGCGCGACCTGCTGAAAGCTGATGCATCGGTCGATCTTGTGCATTTTACCATTCTGCGCCCGCCTGAAAAACAAGATGGCACACCGACAAAAGAACTCTCGCTCATTGCCTTTCCAACACGCGAACTTTTTATCGACAAGCTTGATCAATTCGATCTGGTGATTTTTGATCGCTATCACCGTCAAGCAATTTTGCCCGATGCTTACATGTCCAACATCGCCGAATATGTAAAAAAGGGCGGTGCTGTTCTTGTGGCGTCAGGCCCAGACTTTGCCGAGAGCGACGGGATTTATACCACGCCGCTGGCTGATGTTCTAAGCGCCGCCCCGACAGGTGAAGTAACGGAATCACCATTCAAGCCAGCGCTGACCGATACTGGCAAACGCCACCCCGTAACACGTGGCTTGCCGGGTGCAGGCGACGGCAAGCCCACTTGGGGCAGATGGTTTCGGTTGATTGATACGCTTCCTGCTGCTGATGCAGAAACTCTAATGTCTGGCCCCGACGGCAAACCGCTGCTCGTACTCGCCCACCAAGGCGAGGGCCGCGTAGCGCAATTGCTTTCAGATCATGGTTGGCTCTGGGCGCGTGGCTTTGAAGGCGGCGGCCCGCAGACCGAATTGCTGCGCCGCATGGCCCATTGGCTGATGAAAGAACCAGATTTAGAAGAAGAAAAACTTTCGGGCAAACAGTTAGGCGATAAACTCGTCATCACACGCCAAACGCTTGCCGATAAGGCCGAAGCTGTGGTTATCACAACTCCCTCTGGGAAAACCCAGAACGTGCAACTGGAACCAGATGGCGCAGGCCATTTCACAGCATCGGTGCCAATCACCGAAGCTGGCCTTCACACTTTAAGCGACGGCAAATTAATCGCAGCCACAGCTGTGGGCGCAGGCGACGCCAAGGAATCATCCGATATCCGCGCCACAACTGAAAAGCTCCAACCAGTCGTCACAGCCACAGGTGGCGGCATCGCGTGGATTGAAGATGGCATGCCCACAATAGGCAAATCAGCAGCTGGACAATTAATGGCAGGATCAGGCTGGATGAACATCCGCGCCAACAATCAATTCCGCGTCACCGCTATCACGCAGGTTTCATTATTCTCAACATTGCTAAGTTTACTATTGTTGTTAGTTGCCGCCTCAGCGATGTGGTTCCGTGAGGGCCGCTAGAAGTTCATGTGAACGCGGCGCTGAAAGAACTAAACCCTTCGCGGTCAACAATGAATGCGCCACCAGCTCGAGATACAAAAAACGGTTAGGATCATATGTGCCCGGCAAATCCATCTTCCCCTCAGGCACTTGTTTAAAGCCAGCCCGCGCATAGTAGGGCGGGTCGCCAACAAGCAAAATCAAACTATGCCCCAACTCCAGCGCCTTGCTCAAACTCACTTGCATGAGTTTTAAACCGATACCGAGATTTTGTCGTGACGGATGCACCGCAAGCGGCCCCAACAACAAAGCAGGCTGCATGGCATGGCCAATTGTAATCGGCCAAAAACTAATACACCCAGCAATGCCCACTTCAGAATCGCGGATCACCAGTGAAAGCCCTGCGGCGGCCGTATTGCCTTCACGCAGCCGATAAGACGTCTTGGTGCGCCGTGACAAGCCAAAGGCATTATCAAGAATAGTTTCGATTATTGGGATATCAGCATCAATCTGCGCAACAGGGGAAAATTCAAAGCTCATGGTTTTCACATTCAGATGAGGAAACAAAAGTCTCACCTGAAAAGGCAAGACCGCTTAGCAAGTGTTGCAGCGTTGTCGCAGATAAATGTGAATGTATTTGAACATGAGTTTCGCGATACAGCCACGCCTGCCCCTCGTCAAGTAATCTTACCAATGCTCAGAAATAGGCATCCCTTCCACGATTTCATCCAAGCGTTTCCGAGAACCTTCAGTTATATCCACCGGCAGTTTCGCAATCGGAAAAAATTTCGCTTCCAAAATCTCATGATCAGGCTTCCAGGCTTCACACCGAAATTGCCGCAAAATATAGAGACACACAAAATCGCCTGGAAACTTTTCTTCATTGGAAAAAATACCGTGCAACTGAAAAGGGCCTTCTGCCACAATCCCGGCCTCCTCATGGATCTCGCGAGTTGCTGAGGCAATAAGCATTTCCCCCTTCTCCACACCACCACCAGGTAAAATCCAGCCCGCCGAATAGGATTGTTTCACCAACATAACAGCGCCTGAAGCATCAAATATTGCAACCCGCACGCCAAGCGTTTTTCCACGCGAAAAGCGCAAAAATGTGCGCAAGCCAAACCGCTTCAAGACTTGATAGAAAATAGGGTGCATCGATCCCTTTGCCTCGCTTGTGCCCGCCAAGCATTCGCTATAATTGATGTTTAATTACACGGCAATGACGAAGAGGAATTCCTGATATGAGCGCAGCCACAATCAATGTGCGCCCCGTTTTAAAGAAAGCCGATAAGCTCACATTCCTCAAAGTTCCATTCGATATTTATCAGGGTGACAAAAATTGGATTGCACCCCTTTTCTTAGAACGTTTGGAACATCTCGACCCAAAAACAAATCCATACTTTGAACATGCCGAAGCCCAACTTTTCATCGCTGAAAAAAACGGCAAAGCAGTGGGTCGCATCTCCGCCCAAATTGATCGTTTGCATCTTGAGCGCTACAAGGACGACTGCGGCCAATTTGGCTTTTTGGAAGCGATTGACGATGCTGTCGTTTTCAAAGCCTTGTTTAAAACTGCTGAAGACTGGCTGCGCTCCAAAGGGATAAAGCGCGTGCGCGGACCATTTAGTTTTTCTATCAACGATGAATCGGGCCTGCTGATCGACGGCTTCGATACGCCACCCAACAGTTTCATGGGCCACGCCCTGCCCTATTACCAAAAACAAACCGAAGCAGCAGGCTTCAAAAAAGCAAAGGACTTGCATGCCTATCTAAGAGACATGCGCATTCCTCTGCCGGCAGTTCTCGAACGTATTTATCAGCGTGGGCTGGCCACAGGCAACGTCACCATACGCTGCATGAACAAGTCCGATATCCAAAACGAAATCAAAATCGTTATCGATATCTTTAATGACGCGTGGAGCAATAATTGGGGCTATGTGCCGTTTACCGAAAAAGAACTCGCCATGCTTGCCAAGAATTTGAAAATGCTGGTTCACAAGAATGCCGTTCAAATTGCATTCTATAAAGGAGAACCCGCAGCTTTCATCATCAGCATGCCGAATTTAAATGAATGGTTCTCAGGCTTAAACGGAAAGTTGTTGCCCCTCGGTCTTCCGCGCATGATCGGCAAACTCATCACCAAAAAATCAAAATCAATCCGGGTGCCATTAATGGGCGTGCGCCAACATTTGCAAGACGGCACATTGGGTTCAGTGCTTTCAATCGGAGTCATCAAAGCAGTTTATGAGTTTCATAAAGCGCGTGGTGTGGAGGAAGTCGAAATGTCTTGGATTTTGGAGGACAATGTTCGCATGCGTCACATACTTGAGGCCTCAGGTTCGCGCATCTATAAAACCTACCGTGTTTACGAAAAGAACCTCTAGCTGCGATGGGCTTTTCGCTGGCACATTTTTCGGATGTTCATTTAGGCCCATTGCCTAAAGGTTCAACATTCGCCAATTTTTCAGCCAAGCGATTTGTTGGCGCCCAGTCATGGACGTTCAACCGCAAAAAAATACATCAGCCGGCAATAGCCCTCGCACTGGTTGAAGATATCAAGAACAGCCACCCCGATCATGTCGCCTTCACAGGCGACGTCGTAAACATCGCCGCACTTGCGGAGTTTCGCGTTGCCGCCGCATGGATAAAAAACATCGGCCCAGCAGATTGGGTTTCCTATGTACCGGGCAACCATGATGCATATGTGGCTGTACCTTGGGAAAAAAGTTTAGGTCTGTTCGACGAATATATGTCAAGCGACATGCGCCAGGAGCACCACTTCCCTTATGTGCGTCTGCGCCGCAACATCGCTATGATTGGTGTAAACGGCGCCACGCCTCAAAGTTGGATGCGCGCTGGTGGCAATGTTGGGCCAGCTCAACGCCAGCGTCTTGCAGAAAAATTAAAGTCATTACGCGAACGTGGATTCTACCGCGCAGTTATGATCCACCACCCACCAGCACCAGGTCTCGCCAGTCCGCTCAGATCATTGTCAGATGCGGGTGAATTGAAAATGATTTTAGAACAAGAAGGTGCAGACCTTGTTATGCACGGCCATAATCATACACAAACCTTAAACTGGCTAGATTCGAAACATGGCCCCGTGCCCATTGTCGGTGTACCCTCGGCATCAATGGTTGATGATGGCTTTCATCAGCCTGCATCTTGGAACAAATACGAAATCGACCGTGCAAAAGGCAAATGGCAAACCCACCTAACGATCAGGAAGTGGCAGGGACAAGAAAAGTTGTTTAAAACAGTTTCAGAATTTAAGTTGGCAAAAACTTTATGAGAACCGGTAGCGCTTCAAAATGATGAGTATCATCACAGGGTTTCTATCGCGCATGATATTGCTGCGATTTTTTGTATTGCTGTTGAGCATCACCCTATTTGTGCTGACACTTGAAACTGTAAGCCTGCTAGGGCAGATCAAAGCCATAAATCCCAGCGTGTTAGTGTCGGTAGCTGAATATGCATTGGCGCGTAGCCCCGCTGTGGCGGTGACTTTTCTGCCTCTCTGTTTACTCTTGGCATTATTACTTTCGATAACCGAGCTTTCTTACCGTAATGAATTAACCGCCATTTGGTCTGCGGGCATATCGCCATCGCGTCTTGTATTCATGCTCGTGCCAGTTGCCGTCGTCGTTGGTGCAATCCATTTTTTGATTTCGGATCAAGCTGTGCCCGCCGCCGCACCCTATCTGCACGACTGGGGCATTGGTGACTACGCCGCCAAAAAAACCCACGTCAATCCGGGCGATCCAATCTGGATAAGATCAGGGCCTGATGTAATCCAGACTAAATCGATTAATGCTGATCAATCCGAAATGAAAAACTTGATCATTTTTCGCAGGCAAGCTGACGGATTGCTGCTGCAACAGCTTTATGTTGAAAGTGCCAAGCTTGCCGGAGATCATTGGGAGCTTAAAAATGTCAATGTATTTGATCGTGGCGGACGCGTTCCCTACCATCTCAATGAAATGAAATACGCTGGAATGATGCGCTTGCTTTCGGGCGGCCCCACTGATGACCCACAAGAGATGACCATCAGTGAAATTAATGATTACATCGCCCATGATGGCTATGGCCAACGGCCAAAATATGTTTATCAAACATGGTGGCACAAACGCATTTCACCATTTGTCGTCGCTTTCATCATGATTGCATTGTGCGTGCCATTGGCCACAAGATTCCGGCGCGGCGGCGGACTTGGGCCCCTCTTGGGCATTGGCGTTGGTTTGGGCTTTCTATTTTTCGTCAGCGATGGTGTGGCCGCATCAATAGGTGAAATCGGTTTGGTCGCACCATGGCTTGCAGCATGGACGCCAATTATTGTGTTTGGCGCAATTGCTGCTGCTTTAGTGGCGCGAACCGAGCTTGCCTAAGCGTTTTGACTTTCCTTTAAAGTCAAAATCGCCCGATACCCGTCCGAGTTTAGATTGCTCTAGTTTGCTACAACCTTTTTAAAGATATCAACAATTCGATCAATATCCTCAAAATTATGCGCCGCTGAAACCGAACAGCGCAGCAAACACAAACGATTTGGCGTGCCCGGCGGCACCGCCATATTCACATAAACACCCGCTTCAAAAAGCGCATTCCACTTGGCAATTGTGGTCAACTCATCAGGCATCTTCACAGCGATAACGGGGCTTACTACATCTGTGCCGGTTTCAAGACCCAGCGCCCGCAAGCCATCAAACAAGCGCTGTGAATTATCCCAAAGGCGTCTGCGGCGTTGTGGTTCTTTCGACAACACATCCAGAGCTGCAATCGATGTTGCCACCGATGCAGGTGAAGCTGAAGCTGTAAACATATAAGGCCGCATGGTATAACGCAGCGTATCAAAAAGAGGATGGTTGCCAGCACCAAAACCACCAATTGCACCGATGCTTTTCGAGAATGTGCCAATCACAAAATCAACACTGTCTTCAAGCCCAGCTTCATCGCCAAGCCCGCGGCCATTTGGCCCAAGCACTCCAAAGGAATGCGCATCATCCACCAGCAATTGAAAATCATGTTTCTTCTTTAGTGAAACAAAATCTGCAAGCGGAGCGCGGTCGCCCAACATCGAGTAAATTCCTTCAAGCACCACCAGCCTGCCACCCTGGGTATCATCACGCGCCATGCGCTTATCAAGATCAGCCGCATCATTGTGGCGAAAGCGCACCAGCTTGGCGCCTGATAATGTGCAACCATCATAGATCGAAGAATGCGAATCCGCATCGAGATAAATTGTATCTTTCGGGCCAGCGAGCCCCGACAACATTCCAAGATTAGCCTGATAGCCTGTGGTAAAAACGATGCAGTGCTTTAGCCCTAAAAATTTCGCCAATGATTGCTCAAGCACCTTATGCATTGCAAAGCTGCCATTGGCGATGCGCGAGCCTGTGGTGCCTGTACCAAATTCATCGAGAGCTTTCTTGCCAGCAGCAATCACGCTTGGCTCAAACGTAATGCCCATATAATTATTAGTGCCTGCCAAAATTATCTCACGTCCGCCGACAATGGCGCGCGTGGGCGAAATCATCTGGTCATTGGTCACGCCTAAAGCGTTCACGCCCATATCAATCATGCGCTGAAAACGATCCGCAATTGCGCGGTGCTTTTCGAGAAGATCAACCATCAATCAAGCCTTGTTTTTTTGGGCGACAACATAGCTCGCCAAATCACCCACTGTGCGGGTTTCGGAAACCACATTCATCGGAATTTCGATATCGAAATAGTCTTCCACTTCCATAATAAAATCCAGCACACCAACTGAATCGATATTGAGCTCCGCGGGAATATCAGTTTCAGCAGCAAGCGGTTTACCCTCAGAATTGTAAGGGCCAAGCAGTTCGCAAATTATGGGGATAATCTCAGTTTCAGTCATTGCGCTGTTCTAACGGCTTGCTTCATAGGCGGCAACCACCCATGTGCGCGGTACCACGTCACGGTTTCAGCAAGGCCTTGGCTCAAACCAATTGGGTTTTCACGTGGCCATCCAGCGCCTCTGGCCACCCAATCACCGTGATAAAGCTCATTCACCTTTCCGCGATTGACCATGCCCGTTTGTCCGGTCAACTTCGTTCCAATTTCACTGGCAATGGCAACGCCGGTCACCAATGTTCTGGGCAAGAAAACCACGTGACGCGGATTGCCGTTGATCTTCCGGTTAAGTGCCGCAAGCTCATGCCAATCATGCCCGCCACTCATATCATCAATTTCTAAAATCCCAGTTTGCTTGGCCGTGACTGCTTGTGAAACAACCCAGGCAAAATCCTCCACATGCACCAATGAAAATCGAGATTTGGATTGCCCTGGTATTGTGGCCACCGTTTTCTGCAAAGCTGAAAGCAACGGTAACGTCGCCTTATCGCCCGGTCCATAGATAGCCGATGGGCGCAGCGTTAAAATTTCCATTGCAGTTTTGTGCGCTTCCAAAAAATCTTCAGCCGCGCGCTTGCTTGCTGCATAAGCCGAAAGCTCAGGGTTTCGCGCCGCCATTGAAGACACGTTTATAAAGCGCTTCAAACCTGCTGCTTTTGCAGCGTTGAATAAATTGCGTGTGCCACCAAAATTTATTTTGAAAAAACTATTGTCATCAGGTGCCGAGATTGCGCCCGCCACATGCACCACAACATCAACATCGGCAACCAAAGTATTGATAGCTGTGAGATCATCCAGATCACCTTTTACAATCGTGACGTTGGGATCAAACTGCCCCTGCTGCGGCCTTCTGGCCAATACCTTCACTTGATGACCGCTGCGCAACAGCTCTGTCAAAATCGGTCCACCTGCAAATCCGCTGGCACCTGTCAGCGCAATCTGCTTTCCTTGTTTGGCCATGACTGAGCTCTTAGTGTTTAACGAAATGCGAAATGACATCCATCTCGCCAGAGAGATAATTTTTCCGTGCCAGCGCCCGCGAGAGTTTACCAGATGATGTGAAAGGTAGGCTCTTGGGTGCTACCAAAACAATCACGCAATCAACACCTGCACTTTGGTGCACAATCTTGCCCACATCGCGTTTCAACGCTTCTTGTGCTGCTGCATCACTCACCCGGCACTCAACCAGCACCACAACTTCATCGTCACCATCAGCGCCTTCAACTGCAAAAGCCGCCACATCGCCTGAACGAAGTGCAGGCATTTGCTCAGCCACCCATTCAATATCTTGTGGCCAAATATTGCGACCATTATGCAAAATCAAATCTTTAACACGACCGGTAATCACAATCTCGCCACCCAGCAGATAACCCATATCGCCTGTATCAAGATATCCATCCGCGCCTATTGCGTCAGCCGTGGCAGTTGGATTTTCATAATAGCCCGTCATCAAACTTGGGCCTGATATAAATATCTTGCCAATCTCGCGTTCGCCCATAAGCGCGCCATTTTCACTGCGCACTTCGAGCTGATGGCCCGAAACAATCTTGCCACACACCACAAAATCCCGCGCCACATCTTCTGATGGATCAGTCGACGGAACAGCTTTGTTCAACCCGCAAAGAGCCTTGCGGTCAACCCGGTCAACCCGAACCGGCCCGTCACTGTTTGCAAAACTAATCGCCAGAGTGGATTCCGCCATGCCGTAGCTTGGCATAAAGGCTTTGGCATCAAAGCCCGTGGCAGCAACGCTCAACGCAAATTGCTCCAAAACATCAGGCCGCACCATGTCGCCACCAATGCCTGCTGCCCGCCAAGCCGAAAGATCAAAAGAAGAAGCTTCACCATTGATACGCTTGGCCACCAAATCATAGCCAAAGGTCGGCGAGAACGAAACCGTTGTGCGGTTTTCCGACATCAACTTCAGCCACAGGGTTGGCCTGCGCGCGAATGCTGTTGTCGCCAAATAATCCATGCTGGATTGCCCCATCATGGTGGAAAGGCAAAACCCAACCAATCCCATATCATGGTAAAGGGGCAACCAAGAAAACCCACGGTCCGTCGGCTTCACATTGATACCGTCGCGCAAAATGCTAACAGCGTTGGTGTTGATAGCGCGCTGCGAAATCAAAACACCTTTGGGCGCCGAAGTGGAACCCGATGAATATTGAATATAGGCCACATCATCCACGCCAAAATTCTGAAGCTTGGTCATCGACTCTGGCAAATTCTTTACATCTTCATGGCTCAGTATAATTTTAACATCAGCAGCCGATGCAGCCTCGCGCAATGTTTCAATCTGCGCAGCCGTGCTGATCACTGCATTGGCGTGTGCCGCTTTCAACATGCCCGTAATGCGCGCCACATAAGCCTCGCGCCCACCAATATACATGCTGTACGGGATGGGGCATGGAACCAGCCCTGCATATTGGCAGGCAAAAAACGCCACCATAAAATCTGGGCCGGTTTCAGCAACAATGGCAATCCGGTCCATGCGTTGCAAACCAAGTGACAACAATTTGCGGGCTGTCACCAGAGCCTGCGCGCGAAGTTCAGAATAGGGCAGCACATGTTCGAGTGCGCCACGACCTGAATAAAAATTAAAACCAGTCAAACCACGAGCAGCATAATCCAGCGCTTCAGTCAGCGTGCCAAAGCCACCCACTTGTTGAGGCAAATCGCGATTAGACGTAGGCGTGCGCACCAATTCTGCACCGCCTACCAAATTTTCCGCCACTGCCAAGGATCCCGTCATTCGAAAGTTGAACCTCTTACAAAAATCACTTCATCAAAGCAAATCATGGCTTTGCTGCAGATGCGAAGTTACCAAGCAAGGAACAATAAGAGGAAATCAAAAGGTATTGCAGATTGTTACATCTGGTTGCAGCTTAAAAACTTAACTTGCCCGACAACATACCAGCAATGATCAGACCCAAAACCCCAAAGGCTGCACCGGTGATCCAAACATAAATCAGATCGATTGCCGAATAGGATTTTTGGAACTTGTCCGGCAAAGGTGAAACGCCGCGCGCCAATTTTTCATGAGCCACAATCCGGTGCGCCAGATATTTAACAATATAGGCCGACATCGCCTTCAAATCATCAGTCTCGAATAAAGCCTCGCGGCGATTATCTTGGTCTTGAATCATTCGAAAAGTGCGTGGATCTGGCTCCATAACCACCGAAGAGATCAAATCCAGCCAAAGCTTTGGTGTTTCTCCTGCTTGAACATTCAAATCAAACAAAGCTTTCGCATCGGCATTTACAGCAATAATAGGCGCAAGCTCGGCCCTTAAAGCATCAAGTCGCAATGCACGGGCATCAGCCACACCGAGCACAGCATCAAGTTTCGCCGCAGAGGCCAAAC
>JAYTSN010000401.1:0-2720 GCA_043745625.1 Aestuariivirga sp.
ATGAGGCAGTGAGCGCTAACCGTGCGCCCCAGGCCCTCAGTGAGCGGTGTATAGGTCGGGTTAAGGCAAAGTGTCAAGCGTCGTGTTTAAAAAAAATGATTTATTTTATAAGTTGTTGTTACAAATAGATTTTAAATCAGTTTTTGAGTTGAAAACTTTTCATTTCAGAGACGCCGTCACAAAAATTTTACAAAAATCAGCTGGGCAATACTCAGACGGGCTGAATTAGTTCCAAAGCCACTGATCATTTAAGCCTCCAAAACACCCGCGTGTCTTGTTTTGACTCACTTTTTCCCTTTTTTATGGTTAACCAAAGGGAAATAAATCCGTGCGATGTTGCAGATGGAAACAAGCACCATGGCGGCCGAAAAGGTTGACACACGATATCTCGAGAGGCATTGTCCAGCGAAATCCGATCCGGCCTGAATTGCGTCATAATTGTGGTGCTTCAGCTAGTAGTTAAGTGTTTGAGTCTGAGATAATCGAGGGGGTTCGTTACAGTTGCAAAGTCAGCGCAAAGCCAGACAGTTGGTATTAAGGCCGGAAACATTCGTTGCCGTGCCTAAAATGGCCGATGTTGCTGCTTTTGATTTGGAAACTTCTTTTTTGGAAGAGGGCACCAATCAACGCTGGCTATTAACAAGTTGCATCGCTGGAATAGCAGGAACGCTGATCGTCGGTGGTTCAATGCTTGGCCTTTTCGGCCATGGTATTCGCCCGACGGATGCCTCGGCCGCAGTGAAAATGACGGCAGAAATCATAAGCCCCCTTAATCCGCTATCCCCCGAAAAGCCAAACAGCGAGATAAAATCGGAAATTATCGCAGAGCGTGATTTAGATAGTGGTTATGCCTATCCAAAAATAACGTCCGATGAATTGCCCTATTCCAAAAACAAAACAACAGTTCTTGATGCGGAAATTATATCGGTCTCGCGCCAAAGCGAAAATATCACGACCATCAGCAAAACCCCGCCGCCAGAGCCAGTGGATGAAATTTTCCAACTGGCGAGAGGCTCGACGTTAGTCGAAGAACTAGCCAATCGCGGCGTCCCTGAGGCCACCGCCGAGGCGCTTGCAGCCTCTATTGACCCAGTTTTTCCACTCTCTCGCATTGCCCCTGGTACAAAATTCGAAGTAACTTTTGATCGCCAGATCGATTTCTATGGCCGCGAAGTCACCTTCCCTGTTGAAGTTACTTTCAAAACAGATTCGAACGAGACTGTAACTGTCGATAGCGATGAAGACGGGCAATTTGCCACCCAGATCGACGGCGCGCCAATGCCAGATGCGCCAAAAGTGGCGGAGAAACCTTTAGTAACGCAATTCCGCAACGTTGCTCAAATCGGCGCAAGTCTTTACTCCACCGCTAAAGACAACAAGATTCCAGATTACATCGTCAGCGAATTTACCCGTGTTTTCTCATACGACGTAGACTTTCAACGCCAAGTCAAAGCCAGCGATTCGTTTGAAGTTTTCTTCGGTAATCCGTTCACGGGCACATCAAACAAACGTAAAGTTTTACATTTTGCAAAACTCGTAAGTGACGGCGAAACACGTGTCTACTACCGTTTCACCACAAGTGATGGTCAAACGGCTTACTTTGACGAGAACGGCAGAAGTGCAGCGCGTTCGCTTTTGAAAACCCCAGTATCGGGTGCCAAACTCACATCAGGCTTTGGCATGCGCGTCCACCCCTTGCTCGCATATTCTAAAATGCACACAGGCGTCGACTTTGGCGCGCCCTCGGGCACTCCAATTCATGCCGCTGGTGATGGCGTCGTTGCGCAGGCCGGCCGTGAGAGTGGTTATGGCAACGTGGTCGAAATCAAACACAACGCAACTTATAAAACCATGTATGCCCACATGCGCAATTTTGCAGCTGGCATTCGCGCTGGCGTTCATGTCAATCAGGGCCAGGTTATTGGCTATGTCGGAACAACGGGCCGCTCAACAGGCCCGCATTTGCATTATGAAGTTCGGATCAACGACCGCCCGATCAACCCAACCAGCATAAGAACCGCAGGCGGCAATCAACTCGCGGGCAAAGATCTGTTGAACTTCAAATTAAATAAGCAGCATATTCTGACGATGATGCAAAATGCGCCATCAGCTGCGTTGGTTGCTCAAGCTAATCAATAAAGCCCAATTCACGCTGCATTTTCTTTGTTAAATTCTGCGCTGCGAGGCGGTGGCTCTCGCGCAGATAATCTTTGAGTGCCGCATCATCCATGCTCTCAGCATTAAAATATTGAATCCATGACATACCGCGAGACGCCAAATAGGGCGCAGGCCGCAGGCCCGTCTGCGTTTTCAAGAGATCATAACTGAAGCGAGAGCACTTAAACGAAGCTTGAAATCCATCATCTTCACGCGCTAATGCAAAAACTTTTGTTGCCACTTTCCAGACATGCGCCCCGCCCCATTGCACAACAGTATTTGTGTGCGGCAGTGATTTGCAAAATTTATTGTATTCAAAAAGCGTCATGGCTTCATAAGCTCGGCGATACGAGATTGAACCAATTTATCAGCCTCGCTTTCAAGCGCACGAAAAACCTCAATCACACGCGTGCCAAATTCGGTCACACGCGCCCCGCCGCCACCACTGCCACCTGCCGCCGTCTCAAGCACATCGCGCCCAAACATGTGATTAAGCTCATCCATCAAAAGCCATGCACGCCGATAAGACATATTCATCTTGCGCGCCGCTGCAGAAATTGATC
>JAYTSN010000402.1:0-7890 GCA_043745625.1 Aestuariivirga sp.
GACATGTTGGCTTGGTTGAAAAAGATGCGGCCAAAATGCTCCCGATCAGCAAAAATATCGGCCTGGTGCGGCAGGTTTGCGCCGCCACTGTCAACGAGATAAATACACGGTAAGCGATTCTGCAGCGCGATTTCTTGCGCGCGCAGATGCTTCTTCACGGTCATCGGGAAATAGACCCCGCCTTTGACCGTAGCGTCGTTGGCAATGATCATCACTTCAAGACCTGCGACCCTGCCTATCCCTGCAATAATACCAGCTGATGGAGCTTCATCCTGATACATGCAATGTGCTGCCAGTGCGCTTATTTCCAAAAACGGTGAACCAGGATCAAGCAGCCGCATGACGCGATCACGCGGTAATAATTTGCCACGGGCAAGATGCCGCCGACGGGAGCTTTCAGGGCCGCCACGCCCGATCTTGACAACCTTCTGGCGCAGTTCCTCGACAAGTCTTGTGTTGTGGACAGTATTGCTTTGGAACGCTGCATTCTCACCGTTGACCAGTGTTAAAATTGTGGTCATTTGCAGAATGCCGCAATAGACGTTGCTGTGTCGGGATCGACAAAATTCATCCCTATCAAAAGCATTCTGTCTACCTCCATAAAGAATGGTATCAATGTTATCTTCATTTACTCTCCGTCGTCAGATAAATATGGACTTTGTACAGTCTGAACAAATGGAGCCTCTGGCGGATATTGGGTTTCGCTTTTGCGATCCTTCGGTTCATTTTAAGCGGCTTGCCTGTTGTGATGCAAGTGTCGAGTTTTGAGTGTGTTGTGTTTGATCCTTTCGCGTTGTTGTAAAATACTTTGACCGCGCCCGAAGTAAACATCGGCCGGCGTCAGATTATTGACGCCATCTCAATCAGGGATCGCCCAGCCGAGATTGAAGATCGCGCCATCCCCGGCCATTGGGAGGGTGATCTGCTGAGCGGTGCCAAGAATACTCACATTGCTACACTGGTCGAGCGGACATCACGATTTGTCATGCTGGTTCAATTGGACGGTAAAGATAGTCAAACGCCCACCGTCGCTTTTTTTTAACAGGTCCCGCTCTTGCCGCAGAATCTCATTCTCTTTGCGTAGGCGGGCGAGCTCTTTGGTCATATCCGGATTTGGCGTTATCACTGGTTCTGCGTCCCGAAGCTCACGCTTCCATCTGTTCGATGTGGACAAGCCCAAGTCCAAATCACCTGCAATTTGCCTAATCGTTCGTCCGCTGCTGGCCAACAATCCAACTGCCTCGCGTTTAAACTCAATCGTAAATTCTCGTCTCTGCTTGCTCGTCATAAAGTCCTCCTGTTGCAATCATGCTATCAGAAGTCCCTCCATTTTTCCGGGTAAGTCCACGATTGGAAAAGGCGGAGATTTGGCAATGAGTCAACTCAAGATTTCAACTTGTCTTGGGATAGAAAAGTTGCAATCCATCACATGGAACATCGAGAAGTTCAACTTGTCCTTTCGACACTTCCGTCACAAGAATGCGTTTGCCGCTGCGCGCGAAGGCCAGGTTTGTCGGGCATGAGCCGGCGAGCGTTATCCGCTCTGCGACCTTGCCCGCCTTGTCGAGAACGGTGACATTCTTCTGGCCATAAACGGTGCAATAGAGTCTGCCATCCAGACCAAACTTCATGCCATCCGGCCCCTTGAAACCTGTCTGATTGTCTGGCTGCAGAACATTGCCAAACAATTCACGCTTTGGCGCTTTGGCGCCAAACACATCGTAACGATAGACTTCGCCGGTGAATGAGGCATTGGCGTAAAGCTGATTGGCCTGATCGAAGGCAATGCCATTTGTGAAGCGGATCTTGCTGTCAATCAGCCGGACGATCTTCATAGTCTTGGGGTCGATCTCGTAGACGCGGCCATCCCAGAACAGGTTCATAAAACCTTCCACAAAGCTTTGCCCATCCAGGAAATCTGAAAGCGCCATACCGGAATCGGTCACATAAAGATGGCCATCGGGTCCAAAGGCCAGATCATTGGGGAAAAAGAAACGGCCATGTTTGTCGTCGCCTTCAAGCCGCTTCACTTCGCGACCGTCTGGATCAATGCACACCAGTGCACGGTGGCCTGCCTCTGCAATCCACAGCAGGCCCTCGCCATCGATCGCCAAACCGTTTGGCCGCCCGCCAGTCTTTTTGATAACCGTACGCCCACCCTTGGAGTCAAGTTTGGAAACACTCAACGTGGCGTCGGACATTTCTGTTACATACATGGAACCGTCTGGCAACGTGACGGGTCCTTCCGGCGCGCCGATGCCGGATGCGAAAATGCCTGATGCCATGATGTGTCTTCTCCTCTCACACTGAAAATTATCTACAACCAGCTGCCGATATTTTCGACAACCTTCGCCGTTGAAATTCCATAACGATCATGCAAGGTAGGCAATGCACCAGCGTCCAGAAATTCGTCCGGCAAACCAATATGGCGGAAGCGGCCTGAAAAGCCGTTACTGATCAGAACCGCGGCCACGGCTTCGCCAAGGCCACCAATAACCGTATGATTTTCCGCTACCACAACAGCGCGCCCAGGTTGCATAGCCTCGCGCAGAATACTGTCGGCATCGAGCGGTTTGATGGTGCCCACATGCAGCACGGCCGCCTTGATTCCCTGTTGCGAAAGCCGCTCCGCCGCTTCAAGCACGCGCATAGTCATAATTCCGCTAGAGATGAACAGCACGTCACCACCATCAACCAACAGTTTCGCCTTGCCGATTTCGAATTTGTAATCGTATTTATCGAGAACCAACGGCACCTTGCCGCGCAACAGCCGCATGTAAACCGGGCCCTGATGTGCCGCAATTGCGGGAACGGCCTGTTCAATTTCAAGCGCGTCACAGGGATCAATGATTGTCAGGTTAGGAAGACCACGGAAAATCGCCAGGTCTTCTGTTGCCTGATGACTGGGACCGTAACCTGTTGTGAGGCCCGGCAAGGCGCAGGCAATTTTCACATTCAGGTTTTCTTCTGCAATCGCCATACAAATGAAATCATAGGCACGCCGCGATGCAAACACCGCGTAAGTGGTGACAAATGGCATGAAGCCTTCACGCGCCAATCCCGCGGCGGCACCCATGAGCAACTGTTCTGCCATGCCCATTTGGTAAAAACGGTCGGGATATGCCTGTGCGAAAATGTGAAGATCGGTGTATTTAGCCAGATCAGCACTCATGCCAACAATCTCTGGGCGGGTCTTTGCAAGTTCGACCAGCGCATGGCCGAAGGGTGCCACCTTTGTTGGTTGATCATCGCCAGCGATAGAGGCGATCATGGCGGAGGTTTTCAGGCGTTGGCCACCGGTTGGCACCGCGTGCCGCTGATATTTGTCACGTTTCATGTGGGCTTTCCCGCTTCAAGTTCCGCCATGGCCCTGCTCCATTCTTCTGCCTCCACACGCAAGAAATGGCTGCGCTCGCGCGCCTCGAGAAAATCAACGCCCTTGCCCATTTTGGTATCGCAAATGATGATGCGAGGTTTAGCCACAGTGGAGGCCCTTGCTGACCGGAAGGCTGTAGTGAGTGCCGGAACATTGTTGCCATCAACACGCTGCACGTGCCAACCAAAGGCTTCAAACTTTTGCACCAGAGGCTCGAAATTTAGTATGGTTTTGGACGGTCCATCGGCTTGCATGTTGTTCACATCGACAATCGCGATCAGATTATCGAGTTTGAAACTTGCAGCAGACATTGCGGCCTCCCATGTCGAGCCCTCGTTCAATTCGCCATCAGACAGCAGATTGTACACGAAACTCTGCGATTTTTTGCGCTTCAGGCCAAGACACATGCCAACCGCAATGGAAAGCCCCTGGCCCAATGAGCCACCCGTGATTTCCATACCCGGCGTGTAAGTCGCCATGCCGGACATGGGCAAACGACTGTCATCAGAGCCGTAGGTTTCAATTTCGTCGTCAGGCAATATCCCCGCTTCTATCAAGGCCGCATAGAGCGCAATGGCGTAGTGCCCGATTGAAAGCAGGAAACGGTCTCGTCCCTCCCACTCAGGATCTTGCGGGCGATATGCAAGTGCATCAAAATAACAAACGGCAAGAACATCCGCAACGCCAAGCGCTTGGGCAACGTAACCCTGTCCCTGTACTTCTGCCATTCGCAGTGCGTGGCGCCGAATGTGATGGGCCCGCTGTTCGAGGCTGAGGTTTGAGCGATGATCGGTCATCTTACAAGACTTTGTCCGTCACTGGATCGATGAGAATGCAACGGTTCAAATCTGCTGCATAATCCAACGCAGCCCCCTCTTCATGCACGTCATGGGCGCCAAGTTCAGCCGTCACCGGAACGCCACCAATGCGAGACGTGACATAAGTCCGTGTGCCCGTTGGCTGGATGATATCTGCGGTGGCTTTGATGCGGATGAAACCAGACGCCAACGCACCCTTTCCGGCACGGGCAAGGTGCTGTGGCCTGATGCCCAGGATCACATTGCGTTCGTCAGTGCCGCTGGTTGCCGCCAAACGCTGCTCGGGAAGTTCAAGCACTTCACCAGTATTCAAAACAGCGGCAACATTCTTGCCGCGGATTACGAGCTTTGCCGGAATGAGATTGATCGAGGGCGAACCAAGAAACTCCGCCACAAATCCCGTTGCAGGCTTTTCGAAGAGTTCAAGCGGCGAACCCTGCTGTTCAATACGACCATCACGCAATAGTATGATGCGATCCGCCAATGTCATCGCTTCCACCTGGTCATGTGTGACATAAATCATGGTTGTGGCGAGTTCTTTGTGCAATCTCTTGATCTCACCTCTCATCTCGTCGCGCAATTTGGCATCCAGATTTGAGAGTGGCTCATCAAACAGAAAAAGTTGCGCCTGCCTGACGATGGCACGGCCAATGGCTACACGCTGACGTTGACCGCCTGAGAGTTGCCTTGGGAAACGCTCCAACAGCGCTGTGATGCCTAACATTGATACGGCGTCATCCACCCGTTTCTTGATTTCGGGTTCCCCCACCTTTCGCGCCCGCAGGCCAAATGCTATGTTGTCGAATACCGTCAGGAATGGATAAAGCGCATAATTCTGGAACACCATGGCGATGTTGCGATCACGCGGGCGCATGTCGTTGACCACTTGCCCGCCAATTGCAATTTCACCACTGTTTTCGTCTTCAAGACCTGCGATGGTGCGCAGAAGTGTGCTTTTTCCGCAGCCGGATGGGCCAACGAAAACAGCAAACTCACCATCTGCAATTGTGAGGTCAATGCCCTTCAAGGCATGTAGCGCGCCATAGTATTTATGGAGGCCGGAAATCCTGACGTCAGCCATCTTGTCTACCCCTAGCCTTTGACGGCGCCGAGCGAGATGCCCCGCACCAAATAACGTTGCATAAGCGTTACCGCAATAAAAATGGGCAAGGTGCCCAGAACCGACATGGCAGCAATCTTGGACCAAAAGTTCGATTGGCCGCCCATGTAATGTGTGAGTTGCACGGGGAAAGTGATGACTTCTGTGCGCGTCAAGATCAGCGCAAAGAGGAAATCGTTCCAGGCGAATACAAAGGTGAATATCGCCGTTGCCATGAGGCCAGTGCGCGCCATTGGAAACACAACCTTCCACAATGTCTGCCACCGGGTGCAGCCATCGAGGAGCGCGCTTTCCTCAAGTTCCAACGGAATGTCAGCAATATAACCACGCATCATCCAGATGACATAAGGTAGATTAAAGGCCGTGTAGAGTAGAATGAGCCCCGAATAAGTATCTACCATGCCGAAGTAAACGTAGACCAGAAATACAGGGAATACGACGGCAATGGGCGGCATCATGCGTTGCGAGATGATCCACATGGCCAAATTCTTGCCGCCGGTGTTGAAGCGCGCAAGGCTATAGGCGCAGAATGTGCCTAGTATCATGGCAATGACAGAACTGGCCCCTGCCACGATGAGGCTGTTCCAAATCGCCACCACATCGCCATCCTTGAACAAGACCCAGTAATTGTTGAATTGGATCTGGCCTGGCAGCCAAAGTGGAGGCACATGAAATATTTCATCGGGCGTTTTGAATGAAATCATGAACAGCCAATAAATAGGAAACAGAAACACGACCGTGACTGCGGTGGCAAAGATATAGCGCCACGCCAGTTTGCTTTTGTGGCGGCGCGAAAGCTTGGTCACAGTCATTTTACCAGCTCCATGCGGTGCAGTGCATAAGTGACAATAGTCGAAAGAATTGCCACAACCAAAAAAGCCATGGCCGCAGTGTAGCTCGTGTCAAATTGGGTGAATCCGCTGACATAAGTGTAAAGCGAAATCGTTTCCGTCATGGATCCTGGCCCACCTTCCGTGAGCGCCCAGATAATGTCAAAAATGCGAAACAGGTCCAAACCACGAATAAGAATGGCAACCGCGACAACGGGCTTTATAGTTGGAACAATAATCTGGCGCAGCACCCGCCAGTACGACGCTCCGTCCAGTTCCGCCGCCTCGAGTTGCGACTGGTCGACGTTCGACAGCGCTGCCAGCAGCAGCAAAAACATGAAAGGGATCCACTGCCACACTTCACAAATTATGATTGCGGGATAGACCAGCGTCGGGTTGACAGTCCACAACATGGTGACAGGCCTGCCCGCAAAAAAATTTACAATTTCACCAATCGGACCAAAACGCACATCAAACATCAGGCGCCAAGTTGCGCCAGCGACGATGGGCGAGATCACTGTTGGCAGAACCAGAAGAGCGACAAATATTTGGCGTCCGGGCATTTTCTCCAAAAATAGTTCGGCCAGTAGAAACCCCAGGATCAACTCTAATGGTAATGCAATAATTGTAATCAGGACTGTGTGACCAAGCGCCCACCACAACCGTGAATCCTTGAAGAGCTGCTTGTAGTTCAACAGCCCTTGAAATGAAGTATCAACTTCCGTCATTGTGAGGTTTTGAAAACTCACAATCAATGAATAAATAAGTGGGAAAATACCTATGAGCAATAATACAAAAATCGCAGGACCGATCATCAGATACTTGAAGTATCTATCGGATGAAAGCGACAGACTATTTATGAAATTAGAGCCCATATGAATTTGCAGACCTTAGCAGAAGGAGAACCGCATGATGCGGTTCTCCTCACAGATTGTCATTTTAAGGGAGAAGCGCCTGGTTTCGCTGCCCAAGCCGCATAGATTTTTTTCTGTTTGTCCAAGCCTATCTTTTCAGTAATGGCATCAAACTGCGCAGCCATCGTATCAGCTACAGTCTTGGCATCGGTTCCTGCCCACAGGCTGCTAATAGCTTTCGTCATAGCTTCATCATATTTGTCTTGCTGGAGCAATGATAAGTCAAGCAGACCTTTTTCACCCGACAACTTGATCGTATCGAGATAGGCACCTGCATCCGGCCAGAGCTTGCGATATTCTGCGCTTTCATAGTGGGAAGTACGGAATGGATCTCGCAATGTATAAGGCAGCTGCACGCGCTCTAGGCTGGTCTGCTTGCTGTTCAGCCACTGAATGAACAGATAGGCTGCCTCTTTTTTCTTGGATGTGGATGCAACCGAAAGCGCAAAACCAACGCCCAGTTCCGGGCGGCCGAGTGGATTGATTGCATAACCAACCTTGCCAGCGATCTGTGTCTTCGGCACCCAGTTAAGTGCCTCTTCATTTAAACCATACCCCGCTGCCCAGCGGCCATATGGCGGCCAGGAAATTGTCATGGCCGTTGTGCCCTGCAGGAAGTTTGCAAGATTATCAACAAAGTTCCATTGCTCTACACCGGGAGGCATGAACTTGTTGTCGTCAAGCATGCCTTGCAAAACTTTCACGCCGACATCGCTGTTGACAGTTGATTTCATGGTTTCTGCTTCGAAGAATTTTCCGCCTTCCATACGGAAACGCTCTTGATACATGTATTGTGGATAAGGAGCAGACCGGAAGAAACCTGCGCCATAAG
>JAYTSN010000403.1:0-2718 GCA_043745625.1 Aestuariivirga sp.
GGGTTCGGAGTTTGACTTCCCCTCACCTATCCCTTCAGGCTTCGCTGCGCTACGCCGGATGGGCCCCTTTCCTCTCCCGCAAAAGATGCGGGCGAGGACGCTAACCCAGATGGTGCACTGGCCCCAAGCCATAAACTGGTGTTTCAATGCCTTCCATCCGCGCCTTCAACTGCAGCGATAAAAACTGCGAATAATGCCGCGATTGGTGCAGGTTTCCACCATGGAACCACAAATTATCCTGATGCGTTGGCTTCCACATATTGCGTAATTCGCCCTCCCAAGGTCCCGGATCCTTCGTTGTGTCGGAGCCAAGGCCCCAGCATTTTCCAACCTTGTCGGCCACATCTTTTGAGATTAGTTTTGCGGCCCAGCCATTCATGCTGCCGTAGCCTGTGGCATAGACAATCAAATCAGCTTTCAATTCGCTATCGTCACTAAAGACCACAGATTTCGGTTTAATTTCTTTCACGCTCACTTTGGTTTTGAGTTTGATCTTGCCATCGGCCACCAATTCAGATGCGCCTACATCAATGTAGTAGCCAGAACCGCGGCGCAAATACTTCATGAGCAGGCCAGAATTGTCATCGCCCCAATCATGCAGGAAGCCCGCTTTCTCCAATCGCGCATAAAAATCGGCGTCGCGCTCTTTCATTTTGGCGTAAGTCGGAATTTGGAAGCCAGGTAAAACTTTATATGGAATGGAAGCGAAAATCAAATCCGCCTTGTGATGATCAACGCCATTTTGCAAGGCTTTTTCTGAATATAGATCACCAAGGCCGATATCCATCAATGTGGCAGATTTCACAATATGGGTGGACGTCCGCTGCACCATGGTCACATCAGCGCCCTGCTCCCACAATGCCGCGCAAATATCATGCGCGGAATTGTTAG
This sequence comes from Aestuariivirga sp., assembly GCA_043745625.1. Taxonomy (GTDB): domain Bacteria; phylum Pseudomonadota; class Alphaproteobacteria; order Rhizobiales; family Aestuariivirgaceae; genus Aestuariivirga. The sequence goes on from JAYTSN010000403.1 coordinate 892, forward strand.
AGCCGATGACCACGGCTTTCTTACCTTTATATTTATCAGGGCCAGGATGGGCTGATGAGTGATGTTGATCACCTTTGAATTTCGCAGCGCCAGCAAATTTTGGCACATTGGGCACACCCGATTGGCCCGTGGCCAAAACAAGTTGTTGCGGCTTCAAGGTAACCTCTTTGCCCTCGCGAACAACTTTCACCACCCACTGCTTTTTCTTCTCGTCATATTTGGCAGATTTGCAAGTCGTGGATTGCCAATAGTTCAGCTCCATAATTTTGGTATACATTTCCAACCAATCGCCGATTTTATCTTTGGGCGAAAAGATCGGCCAATCATCAGGGAATGGCAGATAGGGCATGTGGTCATACCAAACGGGATCATGCAGGCAGAGCGATTTATAGCGATTGCGCCAGGAATCCCCCGCGCGTTTGTTCTTTTCAATGATAATTGTGGGCACACCCAAACGGCGCATCCGTGCTCCAAGCCCAATGCCGCCTTGTCCGCCTCCGATGATCACGCAATAAGGCTGCTTCTTATAACCCAGCTCCTTTGCCTCGCGTTCGCGCAGCTCAGCCCAGTTCTCGCGATTTTTCTGGGCGTTATGTTCAACGCCTTTAATGCGCGCAGGGCCTTTCTTTTCTTCATGGCCTTTTAGCTCCACCATGGTGGTCAGCAACGTCCAACACTTGCCATTCTTCATGCGCAATTGCCCCTTGCCGCGCGAGACTGATGTTTCAAAGGTGAACCAAGCCTCCGTTAGTGCCTCATCGCCCGTGGCTTCTTCTGCTAATTTCCAATTCGATGGTTTAATCTGAGTAAGTGTTGCCTTCAACATTTCTGCAATCGCAGACTTCCCCTCCATGGTTTTAATGTTCCATGTGAAGGAAACAAGATCACGCCAGTAACAATCATCATCGAAGAGCGCAGTTACGGCATCGATATTTCCGGATTTTAATGCCGTTTCAAAATCATTAAGCCAGCTCGTAATGCGTTCAGAAGCAGTCGTCATAACACCCTCCCAGGTTTAGTTTTTTGCATGCTGGCACGAATTTACAGTTCTGGAAAGCCTAGAGCTTGTGTGTAACCTCGAAGGGCGCTAGCACAGCGCCATGCTGCCAATTTCATCACTTCAAAATCCGACGATAAAACTCATCCGCTCGTTGGAGCATAAAAAAGACCGGCGCGAAGCAGGCCTATTTATGGCCGAAGGCTTGGCAATGCTCGACCGCGCCGAGGCTTTGGGCTGGGTGCCTGACTATTTGGTTGCAACCAAACCTCAAGCAATTTTCGACGGCATGAAGCCAACCATTGTCACAGATAAAGTGATGATCGAATTATCAGGCCAAAACAATCCACATGATGTGCTGGGTGTGTTCAAACAAAAATACCAACCGCACCCCACCAAAGAGGGTGTGTGGCTGGCGCTCGAAGAAATTCGTGATCCCGGCAATCTCGGCACCATCATAAGGACAGCCGATGCGGTGGATGTAACTGGCATCATCTTGGTCGGCGATTCATGCGACCCCTATTCTCCAGAATCAGTTCGCGCTTCAACAGGCTCAATCTTCGGAGTAACGCTGGTGCGCATGACACGCGATGGGCTGATGGATTTGGCCAAGGCCTGGGACGGCGAAGTGGTTGGCACAGCATCAACCGCCAAACACGATTTCCGCCGCATCTATAAATCGCCGACCTTGCTCTTGATGGGCAACGAATCACGCGGGCTCACGCCGGAGCTCACAAACTGCTGCACCAATCTGGTTAAAATTCCGATGAAGGATGGGGTGGAGAGTTTGAATGTGAGCGTGGCCACGGGGTTGATGTTGTATCAGGTGG
>JAYTSN010000404.1:0-7879 GCA_043745625.1 Aestuariivirga sp.
GGACTCGTTGTAAAATGTTTTGGCTCTTTCAAGATTGATTGATAGAAATTCGATGTATTGGATTTGCTCGTGTTTCAGTTTCATCGCTGGATCCTTCTCAGGTTACGGCTTTGCGCTCGCGGAATTGTGGCACGTCCCATAATTTTTCGTCGAGCACTTGGCGCAGCACTTCTACTGCATCCCACACATCGGCGTAAGAATTATACAGTGGTGCAAAGCCAAAGCGCATCATGTCGGGGGCGCGGAAGTCGCCTATGACGCGTTTGGAAATGAGGGCTTGCATCACGGCATAGGATTGTTCGTGGCGGAGTGACACATGGCTGCCGCGTTTGCTGAAATCGCGTGTGCCATAGAGTTGAACATTGTGCTTGGCCAAACGCGCTTCGGCCAGTTGCACAAACAACGCGCACATTTTTTGCGCCTTGGCATAAACATCAACCATGTCGACATCGGCCCACACATCCATCGCCGCGTCGAGGGCTTGCATGGAAAGGACTGGTTGGGTGCCGCATTGCATGCGCATGATGCCCGCCGCTGGTTCATAATTTTGCGAGAACTCAAAAGGCGCGGCATGGCCCCACCAGCCCACGAGTGCGGGCATAACTTCATTTTGCAAACGCGGATGCACATAGGCAAAAGCGGGGGAACCAGGCCCACCGTTTAAATATTTGTAGGTGCAGCCAACCGCAAAATCTGCGTTCACTTCTTCTAACTGCCCAGGCACTGCGCCTGCTGAATGCGCCAAATCCCAAATTACCAGAGCGCCCGTGGCGTGAGCCTTGTCCGTTACCGCTTTCATGTCATGCCGCCTGGCGCTGCGATAATCGGTTTCTGTCAACATCACCACTGCAACATCATCAGTGATGGCATCCATCACCGCTTCAGGTTCGACCACGCGCAATGAATGGCCATTATTGGTGAAGCCGTTCAAGCCCTGGGCCACATAGAGATCGCTGGGGAAATTTCCGGAGTCAGACACAGTCACTTTGCGCGATGGATTTTTGGCCAATGCAGCGCTGAGCACCTTAAACATGTTGACCGAAATTGAATCTGCAACAATTACGCTGTCTTTTGGCGCACCGATCAACCGTGCGATTTTATTGCCGATCACCAATGGCTTTTGAAACCAGCCATGCTTGTTCCACGAGGTGATCAGATCAACACCCCATTCCACATCCACGGCATGCTTTACACGCGCCATGGCGGCCTTTGGCAAAACGCCCAGCGAATTGCCATCGAGATAAATCATGCCATCTGGGATGGAGAATTCCGCACGCTTATGTTTCAGTATGTCGGCGGCATCAAGTTTCAAAGCATCGGCGCGCGTGATCATCAAATTCTCCTATTTAGTTTGGCGTATCGCAGGCCTGAAAACGAAGCAATATAAATTGGCCACAAATCCCGCTAAAACCGACAGCATGAAACGATTTGTCCTTATCCTTGCACTTTTGGCCAACACCAGCTTTTCGCAAGCCCAGGAAGCCTCAATTGCCTATACCACCAAGTTGATCCGCAAAGCTCGCCCCAATGTTGCAGACCCGCAGGGCTGGGCGATTGATTTACTCGATGTGCTGCGAACACAATCCTTGCCTGCATCGCGCGAGAATATTTGTTCGGCAATTGCCATCATCTCTCAAGAATCCGGCTTTGTGGCTGATCCGGCTGTGCCGGGGCTGGGCACGCTTGCCGAGAAGAGTTTGCAAACAAAGCTGGGCCGCATTCCCATTCTTGGCCGGATGGCGCTCAATTTTCTCGAAACCTCGCCGAGCCTTGGCGAAAGCTATATGGCCCGTATCCGTGCGGCCAAGACCGAGCGCGATTTGGATATGACTTACCGTTCGATTGTGGACGATGCTGGAAAACGCTCGAGCCTTGGTCTTCTGGTGCAAAGCGGCTTGCTCAATCAAATGATTGAAGACAGGAATGACATTATTACGATTGGCTCCATGCAGGTGTCGGTTCGATTTGCTTTGGCCAAAGCACGTGAGAGCAGATATTTGCCGATGAATTTGGCCGATGTTTATGCGGTGCGCGATGATCTCTACACCCGCCATGGCGGCATGTATTATGGGGTGAAGCAATTGCTGGGATACTATTCCGGTTACACTCGAAAAATCTATCGCTTTGCTGATTATAACGCAGGCCGCTATGCCAGCCGCAATGCCGCGTTTCAAAAAATCATCAGCGTGCTGAGCAAAACAAATCTGGCAACGGATGGGGATTTTCTGCTCTACAATAAAGATCAGCAACCGATGCAAAAAGTAAGCAGCACTGAAACGGCACTGCGCAAAGTAATTGCGAAATCAAATCTCGGCATTGACGATAAAAAGTTGCGTATCGATTTGAGCAAAGAAAAATCAGCAGATTTCCCCGCGACACAAACTTATCTGCAAATTCGAGACCTCTACGCCCGCACGGCAAAGCGAGCCGTAGCCTTCGCTGAAATTCCTTCGATTGAACTCAACAGCCCCAAAATTCGCCGCCGCATGACCACGCAGAATTTTGCAGAGAGCGTTGACCGACGATATAAAGGCTGCGTTGCCCTTAAGCTTTAACGCGCTCGTTGGCAGGGTCGTAAAGCGGCTTTAAATGCGGTGTGGCTTTCACACGTTCTTGTGCCACCACCAATTCATAATTGCCGTTCATCACATCGACATCTGAGACACCATCAGCATTGCGGACATAGCCGTAGCCAATGGGCTTTCCAATTGTATAGCCATATCCACCCGATGTCAGATAGCCCGCAAACTTGCCGTCACGTAAAATGGTTTCGCGGCCCAGCAACACAACATCTTCGCGTTCTGTCGTAAAACCCACCAACATTTTCTTCAACGGCTTGGCTTTTTTTGCTTCCAAAGCTGTGCGGCCTATGAAGTCTACTTTGCTTTTAAATTTAACCGCCCAACCCAAACCTGCTTCCAGCGGTGTGTCATTTGGCGTGATATCGGCACCCCACGCGCGGTAACCTTTTTCAAGTCGCAACGATTCAATGGCGCGGTAGCCAGCAAGCTTTAAGCCGATTTTCTCACCCGCCCGCATCAACGCAGAATAGACATCCGTCAGAGCATGGATCGGAACATGCAATTCATAACCCAGTTCGCCGACATAGGTTACGCGCAACGCACGCACCGGGTGGCCTTTTAGGCCGATGGTTTTTACGTCGCCAAATTTAAAACCTTTAGCCGAAATATCGCCGTAAGTTGTTTTTTGCAGAATCTCGCGTGACAATGGCCCCATGAGAGACAGAGTTCCGTGCCGCTCCGTCACATCAATAAATCTGACCTTCGCGTTTTTTGGAATATGATCGGCAATCCAATGAAAATCATGGGTGCGAAAACCAGTGCCTGTTACGATGTAGAAATGGTCGTCTGAAAGCCGCGCCACTGTCAGATCACACTCAATACCGCCCCGTTGATTAAGCAATTGCGTGTAAACCAACTTGCCGGGTTCGGCTGGAATTTTATTTGCGCAAATGGATTTGAGCACTGATTCAGCATCAGGCCCCTTCATCTCAAATTTAGCAAATGATGTCTGATCAAACAGTCCGGCGGTTTCGCGAACGGCTTTATGTTCTTGCCCCACTTGGGTAAACCAATTTTGGCGTCCCATGGTATAGACATCCTGTGCGGCCTCGCCCTCTGGCGCAAACCAATTGGGTCTTTCCCAACCGAGTTTCGAACCAAAGACGGCGCCTTTCTTTTTTAATGTTTCATAGAGTGGCGATTTCAGCGTGGGCCGTGCCGAAACATATTCTTCGTGCGGATAAGCCACGGCGTAATGTTTGCTGTAAGCATCAAGCGTGCGTTCATTCACCCATGCGCGGTCTTTGTGCATTGACGCAAAGCGCCTAATATCAACACTCCATAAATCGGTTGGCGCTTCACCCTTCATTACCCAATCGGCAAGAACCCAACCAGCCCCACCACCAGCGGCTATGCCAAATGCATTAAAGCCAGCGCCAACAAAAAAATTCTTAAGTTCAGGTGCAGCGCCTAAAATAAAATTGCCATCAGGCGTAAAGCTTTCGGGGCCATTGATCATTTTTTTGATGCCGATTGTTTCAAGCGACGGAATGCGAAAAAGCGCATTTTTCATATGTTGCTCAAAGTGATCAAAATCATCATCAAACAATTGGAATTCAAAATTTTCAGGCACATCATCTTGTACCCAGGTTTTTGGATCAGGCTCATAACCCCCAAAAACCAATCCACCCACTTCTTCTTTGAAATAAGTGCGCAAATCTGGATCGCGGATGGTGGGCGCATCACTGGCCAAACCTTCCAATTTTTCAGTGATCACATACTGATGTTTGACCGGCTGCAAAGGCACATTAACCCCAGCCATTGCTCCAATTTGTCTGGCCCACATCCCACCACAATTTACAACGCGGGTGCAGGAGATAGAACCAAGATTGGATTTGACCGCTATCACGCGGCCATCAACAATATCAAACCCTGTAACGCAGGCACCTTCATGGAATTTGGCACCGTGCATGCGGGCACCCTTAGCGAGTGATTGCGTGATATCTGACGGTGAAGCCTGGCCATCGGTTGGCAGATAAGATGCTCCCACCAAATCTTTGGTTTCAAGCAGTGGGAACATTTTTTTTACTTCAGCAGGCGATAATAAATTCATCTCCATGCCAAAGCTCTGTGCGGTGGTGGCAAGGCGCTGATATTCTGTCCAACGATCTTTGTTGGTTGCAAGGCGCAAGCAACCCGTCATTTTCCAGCCGGTTTGCAGTCCGGTTTCAGTTTCTAAGTTTTTGTAAAGTTCAACTGAATATCTCAGAACTTGGGTAATGGCAGCAGAGGAGCGCAGCTGTCCGACTAAGCCTGCCGCATGCCAAGTCGATCCTGATGTAATTTTATTTTGCTCTAAAACGACAACATTGGCCTTATGGTCGCGTGCCAAATGATAGGCGGTAGAACATCCTATGATGCCTCCGCCAATAACAACAATGTCGGCGTGGGTCGGGAATGCGTCAGTCATAAAGTTTCAAACCTTGTTTCATAATTTTTTAAAATGGATTCAAAGCGGCCTAAATATTCGCCAGCATAGGCAACGTAATCAACACCGGGCGCTTTGAGATAAATTTCCGAGATCATGCCCCACATCGCTTCGCGCAATGCGGCAGCCACTTTCATTGCGTAATAGGCGCGCAGAGTGGCAAGATCAGGGACGCGACCAAAATATTGCAGTAACATTTGGTTTTCTAAGTTTTCGTCGAATGAATTTGCAGCCGCAATGTTTGCAAGGTCAAACATGGCCGTTCCGAACGCGCCATACTCCCAGTCGATCAGCCAGAGCCTCTTGCCATCATCCATAAAATTGGTGGGTAGCAGATCATGATGACCAAATACAATCGGAAGCGGAACTTGCGCACCCTCTAGGCCATCAACAATGCGCATCCACCTTGGAATTTCTGCAAAGCGGTTGTGTTTTGCAGAATTTAGGGTGGCGGCATAATCACGCAAAATTTGGAACACCCAAAATATCGCACCTTGCCCTCCAACACGTTTGCCCATGTCGCGGTGACACCGCAAAATAATGGCCACACAAGCTTCATGATTGGTTCTAACATCTGCTTCTTGATACGTGGTCGCATCAATATGGCGAACGACCATCAAGCCTTTTTCAGTGTGAACAACTTCTGGAGAGAGCCCAGCCTCAAACGCAGCCCGCGAAGCAACTGCTTCTCTGGTTCGGCACACTTGATGAAATGGATAGTCCTCGCCAACGCGAACCACAAAACGGCCTACTGCGTCTTCGACAGTAAAGCTGGCGTTACTGACGCCACCTTTTAACGGTTGAACAGATTTTAGATTTTTCCAAACAGCAAGCCCCCTTACCCGCAACTCTTGGCCCGTCATCAAATACTCCAAAACGCGTGACCAACCCGTGCAGATGAGCTTATCAATGCGTTAGTCAAACTTTTAAAATCAAATCGGCTGCCATCGCCAAAAAAATTTAGCAGTCCACCAAACAGAGCACCGGGGGCAGTTACTCCGTCCAGCTCAACCCCCGTGCAGGTAACGAGGATGGCAGCCTTTTTAATTATCCCAAACCAAAATCGGTCTGGATGTCCTTAAAATTGCGCCAATTTTGCGAAGAGTCAAACAAATTGTGGATTTATGTTGAAATGTGATTACTTTGTGGTATGTTTTTTTGAAATCAACAAGACAACGCAAGACAATTTGTCATAAAACACATGAAAAGCCACAAAACCTCCAAGCGACAAATTGAGATACTCAACTTTATCAGAGATAATGGCACTGCTTCGATTGTTAAGGTCGCAGAAGCACTTCGAGTTTCCGACGAAACCATCAGACGCGATGCTAAAATATTGGAAAGTGATGGCTCAGTTCTAAAGTTTCACGGCGCGCTGGCTTTGCCTAACTTTAGAACCGAAGTTCCATTTGAGCGTCGGCTGCGTGACAATGCTGAGGCTAAACGCGCCATATCGAAATTTGCATGCCAGCTTGTGCAAGACGGTGATAGTTTAATGATTGATACTGGAACCACCACCAGCATCTTTGCGCAGGAGCTGCGAAACAAACGCAATCTTACGATCGTGACAAACTCTTCTGATATTGCTCGCACTCTCGCTTTGGTGAACGGCAACAAAGTGTATATGGCAGGGGGCGCATTGAAGGGCGACAATGGCGCATCCTTCGGCGATACTGCCGTCGAATTTTTCTCGTGGTTCAAGGTGAAGTACGCATTTATCTCGGTTGGAGCAATTGATGTGCAGCTCGGGCCAATGGACGCCGAGTTAGATGAGGCGAATTTAGCATATATGGCGTTAAGGCGCGCCGAGCACCGGGTTGTACTCTCAGATTCATCAAAATTTGAAAAATCAGCACTTGTCCAAGTCTGCGACTATAATGATTTTGATCGCTTGATCACCAACGCCATGCCGGGCGCAGCGTTGAAGGCAGCTTTGGACAAAGGTGGCGTCATAGTTGACGTGGTAACAGCGCAATAGATCAACCTGACTTTTGTCGAAAGCAGCAAGGAAAAAATCATGAGCAAGTTTGGTGACGATCTTATTCTATCACTCAGTGAAGCTTTAAACCATGCCAAGGGCAAGGGACGCGCTATTGTCCACGCGCCGCTCGATCCTTGCGAAGTTCGCAAACACGCGAAATTGACTTAAGCGCAAATGGCACCTCTCATGGGCATGAGTGTGTCTGGCTACCGGAAATGGGAACAAGGCAAACGCAGCATCAGCGGCCCCGCCGCTGCTCTGTTGCGCATCATTGAAAATGAACCAGACGTTGTTCGGCGACTATCCGGTTTCTAATGGATAGCAGATGTTACCCGAATCCGTGTCAACCGCAGCGAATGGCCGACTGCAGACTAATCAACCATCCACACTTACAATAAATTTCGTGGTTTGCTAATACCCGATGATGCAGCTTCTAGATGAAATAGTCACGAGTGCTTCGGGCAGTGATGAGCAGATCGCAGTCACACTGCGAAAATGCCTAGTGCTCGCGTTTAAACTGAAGAATGATTCATTGAAGGATTGGGTGGCACATGAACTCAATGGATACGGCAATGATGATCCCCTGCCAAACTACCGAAAGGCACATGGCAATGCTAAGGGCCTCTTTCTCGGTCCCCATACTAGCTCAATAAATGAACAACCGATTCCGGCTAGCTTCCCTGACAAAGAGCATCGCTGTTGGGCTTCGGAAATAGAGTTGCGTCAACCCATCGCTGCCTATGAGGGCACAAAACTTGATGCTAAACTGGCTATACCATGGCCTGCTGACCTAAGCAGAGTTTTGAAGGATAGCCAACGGATTGGAAAGATGATTCATTCTCGGAGTTTGATTCGGGAGTTGGATGATGGCTGGCAAATCTCCATTGG
>JAYTSN010000405.1:0-20530 GCA_043745625.1 Aestuariivirga sp.
ATACCACAGCGATCAGCAATATTGATCCGCATTTGTATGATGCAATTTTTCTTGCAGGCGGCCACGGCGCGATGTGGGATTTTCCCGACAATGCTGCGCTGTCTGGCGCGATTGCAACGATTTTTGAAAGAGGCGGAACGGTTGGCGCGGTTTGCCATGGACCAGCAGGGCTGGTTAATGTGAAAACCAAAAACGGGGATTATCTGGTTAAGGGATCAAATATTAATGCCTTCACCAATGCCGAGGAAAAATCAGTTGGATTAGATTTCGTCGTTCCGTTTTTAACGGAAGATGTTTTAAAATTGCGTGGTGCACACTTTGAAAGTGCCGCAAATTTCACAAGCTTTGCTGTTCAAGATGGCCGGATTATTACAGGCCAGAATCCGCAATCGGCAGAACGCACTGCTTCTCGCGTCGTTTCAGTGTTAAAAGAAGTTGAACGAGAGGCAGCTTAAATTTAATGCGACATCAGGATGGGGCAATTTAAGTTGCGCAGAACGTGGCGCGTTGTTCCGCCAAAAACCCATTCGGTTAGGCGGTTATGCCCATAAGCGCCCAGTATCAGGAGACCAGCGCCATAATCTTTTGTGGCGGTGAGCAATGTTTCGCCTACACTACCTCCCGAAGAATTGAGTTTGGTGAATTCACAATCTACTCCATTGCGATCCAAAGACTCCGCAATATCCATTGCGAACAATTTTGTTTCGGGCATTTTATCGATAGTCACAATTCGTGTGCTTTTGGCGGTGCGCATAAAATCTAAACCATCAAACGCAGCACGCGCTGACTCTTTTGATCCATTCCAAGCCAACACAATATTATCAAAATCAATTTTATATTCGCCTCTAAAGGGCAGAACCAAGACAGGGCGACCTGCAGCTAACACGACTTGCTCGACAAAATCATTTTCTACGCTGCTGGCGTTTTCTCGGTCTACTGCAGACACTACAATCAAATCTGCGGCGCGGCAGTTTTCAATCACATCGGTTGAAATGATTGCAATATCTGAATTTACCACGTGTAAATCAAAAGATATATCATCGCTTCGCATAGCCGTTTCAAATGCGCCGCGCACATTATGCAGCCCCTCCAGAAATTGTTTGCGGTGCCCGTCAAAGCTCCCAACCCCAATGCCCATGCTTAACCCATCGCTTGGATAAGCTATGATTCCGGGAATTACATAGAGGCCTGAAATATGTGCGCCGAATTTTCTGGCAAGAATGCGTGCGGTTTCAATTAATTGTGGCGCGCGGCCGACTTCATTCAGGACTAATAGAATGGTTTTGTAAGCCATTTTTGAACACCCCACACATGCGTTGTTTAGTATCTGCGATGTTGTAACGTTTTAGCTGATATAAAGGTTCCAAGTTGGGCGTCCAGAAGCCTCTTTCTTGCAAGAGACACTTGAACTTTAGAGGAATTTGCTATACATGTATAGCAAGGAGATTATCATGCTTGCAATTAGACTTCCTAAAGAACTCGAAGATCGTCTTGCGGATATGGCCAAGAAGACAGGGCGAACCAAAACCTTCTATGCTAGGGAGGCCATTCTGAATTATTTAGAAGATTTGGAAGATTCTTATATCGCGGAAAAACGACTAGATGAGTTCTATAAATCAGGGGAAAAAGCCATATCATTATCACAAGTGAGAAAAGAACTTGGCTTGGACACTTGAGTTTTCAAAAGCTGCCCTTTCATCACTCAAGAAAATGGACCGACACACGGCGGCGCGAATTGTAGACTATCTTGAAGAGCGTGTCGCCAGTTCGAAAAATCCGCGCGATCTTGGAAAAATGATGGTCGGAAAGAAATTTGAAAATATGTGGCGATATCGCATTGGTGATTACCGCGTTCTGGTGGAAATCAAAGAAGATGTTGTGACCATCCTTGTGGTTGACGTTGGCCATCGGCGTGAGGTTTACCTGTGAGCTTGGCTTCCAAGTTGAAAGCAGCTTGTCACTGCAGCACGGTGCGCTTCGATGTTGTTTTGAAAGACGGCTTTAAGACCGTCCGAAGATGTAATTGTTCATTTTGCAGAATGCGGGGCGCAGTTGTCGTTTCAGCAAAGCTCGGCGACATAACATTTACCCAAGGCGAAGAAAACTTACACTTTATCAATTTAATTCGAAATCTGCGAAGCACTATTTCTGTTCCTTGTGCGGAATTTACACGCATCATCAACGTCGATCAAACCCAAATGAATTCGGAATAAACGTTGCCTGTCTTGAGGGTGTTAGTCCCTTTGACTTTCAAGAAGTGCCCATATTCGATGGCATCAATCATCCAAAAGATGGCGGTAAAGCGGGGGCCCTTGTTGGTATGTTAAAGTTTGAGGGAACGAAGACCTAATCTTCACTCCGCCGCCTTCGTACTCATCGGATTATTGGGGTGTTGTGTCCAATTGGCATAATCATCGCTGATCTTCTTCCCCGTACGCGCGTCAACGCCTGCTGTCTGCTGCACCATGGTGATGCAGTTTTGGACGGGGCAGACTTCGACGCAAAGGTTACAGGCCACGCATTCATCGTCCATCACTTCGAAATGGCGAACGCCGTCTTTCATGTTGGAGATGGCTTGGTGGGACGTGTCTTCGCAAGCGGCATAACATCTTCCGCATTTGATGCAGGCGTCTTGGTCAATCTTGGCTTTGGCAATGTAATTTAGATTGAGATATTGCCAATCGGTGACGTTGGGGACGGCGCGGCCGCGGAAATCTTCGATCGTGGCGTAGCCTTTCTCATCCATCCAACGGCTGAGGCCTGATTTCATTTCTTCGACGATTTTAAAACCATAGGTCATTGCGGCCGTGCATACTTGCACGTTGCCAGCCGACATGGAGATGAACTCTGCCGCATCACGCCATGTGGTGATGCCGCCGATGGCCGAGATGGGTTTGCCTTTGGTTTCTTTGTCGCGGGCGATTTCAGACACCATGCTGAGGGCAATGGGTTTCACAGCAGGGCCGCAATAACCGCCGTGGCTGCCTTTGCCATCAATTGAAGGCATGGGCGAGAAACTATCGAGATCGACATGGGTGATGGAGTTGATGGTGTTAATTAATGATACTGCGTCTGCACCACCTTTAAAAGCGGCTCTCGCGGGATGGCGGACATCAGTGATGTTGGGGGTGAGCTTTACAATCACTGGAAGTCTGGAATGCTGTTTGCACCAGCGCGCCACCATTTCGATGTATTCAGGAACTTGACCTACAGCAGCACCCATGCCGCGTTCAGACATGCCGTGCGGACAGCCGAAATTCAGTTCAACGCCGTCGCACTCAGTGTCTTCGACTTGCTTTAAAATCTTTTTCCAAGGGTCTTCTTCACAAGGCACCATGAGGGAGACGACCATGGCGCGGTCTGGCCATTCACGTTTTACTTTTTTGATTTCTTGCAAGTTGATTTCAAGCGGGCGATCGGTGATCAGCTCAATATTATTGAAGCCCAAAAGGCGACGATCCGCGCCGTGGATGGCGCCATAGCGGGGGCCGTTGACGTTAACGATGGGGGGGCCTTCTTCGCCCAGTGTTTTCCAAACCACACCGCCCCAGCCGGCTTTGAAGGCACGCACGACATTGTATTCTTTATCGGTCGGTGGCGCTGAGGCCAGCCAGAAAGGGTTTGGTGATTTGATGCCGACGAAATTTGAGCGAAGGTCTGCCATTTAGGGCTCCTGTCTTTGGACTAAAAATTTAGCGTTGAGTGGCCCCCACCCTGACCCTCCCCACAAGGGGAAGGGGATTGCTAAGGCGTTTTTATTAAGCGCATAAATAAGCATGAATGCTCTCCGCCGCGCGTCTGCCATCGTCAACAGCAGAAACTGTGAGGTCTTGTCCACCTTCTGCGCAATCGCCGCCTGCCCAGATGCCTTTGACAGGAGTGCGTTTTTCAGCGTCGACTTTGAACTTCCAAGAACTCGATGCAGGAACCTCTGCCGGTTGGCCTGCTAATGTTTGCCCGATGGCTTTGAAAATCATATCGGCGGCAATTTCAAAACTCTCGCCGGTACCTTCGAATTTTTTATTTTTCACCGCTGTGTATTCACATTTCAAGCCAACGGCCTTTTTGCCCGTCAGCAAAATCTTTTTTGGCATGGCGTTGTAAATAATTTTCACGCCTTTTGTTTGTGCGAGTTCTTGCTCGTAAGGGCTGGCCTTCATATGCTCTTTGCCGCGCCGATAAAGCATGGTCACATTCTCAGCACCGAGTAATTTTGATTGAATGGCCACGTCAATGGCCGTCATGCCGCCGCCGATGACCACGACGTTGCGGCCCACGGGAAGTTTCGATACATCTTTAGCTTGGCGCAGATCAGAAATGTAATTGACAGCATGTTCAATGTTGTCCGCATCTTCGTTTTTTAGATCGAGAGCATTCACACCGGAAAGACCCATGCCTAGGAAGACCGCATTATAGTCCCGCTGCAAATTGGCGAGCTTAAGCTTTTTACCAAGCGCCATTCCATGTTCGATTTTGATGCCGCCGATGGCGAGGACGAAATCAACTTCCTTGGCTGCAAACTCATCAACAGTTTTATAAGCCGCAATGCCATATTCGTTCAGCCCGCCGGATTTTTTGCGGGCTTCGAAGATTGTCACGTCATGGCCGTGCATCGAAAGACGGTGTGCACATGCCAGGCCAGCCGGGCCAGCGCCAACGACAGCAACTTTTTTGCCTGAAGAATTGGCGCGCTTATATGGATGCTGATCTTCCATCGCCTGATCAGTGGCATAGCGCTGCAGCAAACCGATTTTGACCGGTTTGCCTTCTGCATGCTCGCGCACGCAGGCTTCTTCGCACAGGGTTTCAGTGGGGCAAACTCTTGCGCACATGCCGCCTAGAATATTTTGGTCGAAAATGGTTTTGGCGGCAGACTTGGGATGGCCTGCCTGGATCTCGCGGATGAACTGGGGAATGTCGATGGAAGTTGGGCAGGCCTTCATGCAGGGCGCGTCATAACAAAAATAACATCGGTCTGATTCGACCAGCGCTTCATGCGCATCTAAAGGTGGGTGAAGGTCAGTAAAATTTGCAACATATTGCTCTTTTGGCAAACGCTTTGGTGCAATATCTGGGGTCTTTGTGCTCGCCATACGTGCCTCCGATCACTGATTTGCGATCATCGCAGATTTTGTTCAAATGGTCAAATTTATACATTTGCATTTAACGCTAGCCAAATGTAGCGTTAACCTGTTAGTAGGACGTTAAATGATATCCCCACAGGGGGTTGCAAGGGGATTTTCAAAAATGATTCTTCAGCGATTATCGATAGTTATTGCCATTTCACTGTTACTTTGTATGTCCAGTGCTTTTGCTTCGGGTGGGAACGCCGACAGCTTCGGAAATTCAGTTTCAATATCAAATAATTCGGGTGGTAATATTGCGGAGTATGCGTTGAGCGCAGCCGAATATCGCAGCTCAGGAACTTTGGTGAAGTTTACTGGCAGGTGTGACTCCGCATGCACGCTGTTTCTGGGTTTGCCATCCCACCAAAAATGCGTCAGTAGAGGTGCCTTCTTTCGATTTCACGCTCCTTTTGGTGTATCTGCTTCCGCTCAACGCATGGCGCAAGCTTATCTGATGCACAAATATCCAAGCTGGGTTCGAGCATGGATTACGCATAATCGCGGATTGACCCGAGAGTTAATTACAATGGACTACTCCTATGCAAGCAAGTTTATGACTTCTTGCGCCAGTGTTGCAACTCGCTGACATTCAAGAATTGATTTCAATATAACAGATTGATCGCTGAAGCTGCGCCAAAAAACTGTCTTTCGGCGCAGCTATCCGCGTGTTCGTTTTCAATTTGTCAATACATTGAAAACTATATCGCCTAATTCATCGTGACATTGCATGGTCACGATCACCGCCGTCGCCGTGGTCACGATCACCGCCGTCGCCGTGGTCACCATCACCATCACCACCGCCGCCGTGGTCACCATCACCACCGCCGCCGCCGTGGTCACCATCATCACCGCCGCCGTGGTCACCATCATCACCACCGCCGCCGCCACCGCCGCCACCGCCGCCGCCGCCGCCGCCACCGCCGCCACCGCCACCCGGAGTCACGCCCCCAGGTTGCAGAGGTTTTGCCAAGTTACTCGTATTGCCGGAGTTAAATATATTACCGCGGTCATCTCTTGGAGTATCTTCCTCAGATGCGGTTGAAGCTGAAGCATTGCATGCGGTATTTGAATTTCGATATTTACGCAGAAAAGCACGTAATGCACTGCTACTACCTATGTTTAAAGCTTGTTGACACGCAATCTCAGCTTTACGTGAGTCTGAAGTTGCGGCATTGCCTGATGCTGCAGTAAGAAAAACAACCGCTGTAGCTGACATAGCCAAAGTGGCAATACTCTTGATTGGTTTTGAGATTTTCATGATGGTCACCGTTCAAAAAAATAAGGCCCCACCCGACCACAGGTATGTCAAAATTATGTCAAAATTATGGAATTTGTTAACTGATTATTAATAATTAAGCTAATGAGCGCGCAATTTGCTGAATATACTTATCGCTATATGATTTTTAAAATGCTGATCTCAAAAACTGAAGGTAATTTTTTTATTTAATCTGTAAGGAATTTCGATGACTAAGAAAACGAAAAGCGCTTTGAGGTTACGTTCGCAAAATTGGTTTGATAATCCTGATAATGCCGACATGACGGCGCTTTATCTTGAACGTTATCTCAATTACGGGTTTACGCGCGGTGAGTTGCAGGGGGCCAAGCCTATTATCGGCATTGCGCAGACGGGATCAGATTTATCACCGTGCAATCGTTCGCATGTTGAATTGGCCAAGCGGGTGAGGGACGGCATTATTGCAGCGGGTGGCATACCGTTGGAATTTCCAATTCATCCCATTCAAGAAACGGGTAAACGACCTACTGCTTCGCTTGACCGCAACTTGGCTTATCTTTCGCTGGTTGAAGTGCTTTATGGTTATCCGCTGGACGGTGTGGTTTTGACCATTGGTTGCGACAAGACAACGCCTGCTTGTTTGATGGCCGCAGCCACGGTTGATTTGCCAGCGATAGCCCTTTCATCGGGCCCGATGTTGAACGGCGACTATAAAGGCCAGCGTACAGGTTCAGGCACCATTGTCTGGTTGGCGCGCGAAAAATTGGCGACAGGCGAAATTGATTATGATGGGTTTGTGGAGCTGGTGGCTTCATCGGCACCGTCTGCTGGTTATTGCAACACGATGGGCACGGCCACTACGATGAATTCATTGGCGGAAGCTTTAGGCATGTCCTTGCCGGGCAATGCCGCTATTCCAGCACCCTATCGCGAACGTGGGCAGATTGCCTATGAAACGGGAAAACGCATTGTTGAAATGGTGGCCGAAGATTTGACGCCGTCAAAGATCATGACGCGTGAAGCTTTTGAGAATGCGATTGCAGTCAACACGGCGATTGGCGGTTCGACCAATGCGCCTAATCATCTCAATGCCATTGCGCGGCATTTGGGTGTTGAACTTGATGTGATTGATTGGGAAAAGCACGGCCATGATTTGCCGTTGTTGGTGAACATGCAGCCCGCTGGTGAATATTTGGGTGAAGATTATCACCGCGCGGGTGGTGTGCCTGCGGTTGTGGCCGAACTGATTGCAGCCAAAAAAATTCATGAAAATGTGATGACAGCTAATGGCAAGACCATTGGTGAAAACTGCAAGGGCAAGTTTTCGTGGAACCGCAAAGTGATCCGCGAGTTTAATGACCCCATCAAAAAAAATGCTGGGTTTAAAATGCTGCACGGCAATTTGTTTGATTCAGCGATTATGAAAATATCAGTGATTTCTGAAGAATTTCGTAAGCGCTATTTGTCAAACCCGAAAGATTTAAATGCGTTTGAAGCTAAGGCAATCGTGTTTGATGGGCCTGAGGATTATCACGCCAATATCGACAATCCCGCTTTGGATGTGGATGAGAACACCATATTGTTTATTCGTGGTGTGGGGCCTTTGGGTTATCCTGGTGCGGCTGAAGTGGTAAATATGCGTGCGCCCACTTATTTGTTGGAAAAGGGCATTCGCTCACTTCCCTGCGTTGGTGATGGTCGGCAATCAGGCACATCGGGTTCGCCTTCGATTTTGAACGCTTCACCAGAGGCTGCCGCTGGTGGTGGGCTTGCGATTTTGAAGAATGGTGACATGGTTCGGATCGATCTCAATAATGGTGATTGCAATATGCTGGTTTCGGATCAAGAAATTGCCAAGCGCCGTGCAGAGCTTGCAGCATCAGGTGGTTACAAAGTTCCTGAGTCCCAAACCCCATGGCAAGAAATTTTCCGCAATACGACCGAGCAATTGGCTCAGGGTATGATCATCAAGGGGTCAACCAAGTTCCAACGCATCGCCAAGACCAAAGGCATTCCACGGGATAATCATTGATCAGTTTGCTCAACTATACACTCACACATCGTCATCCCAGCGCAGGCTGGGATCCCACTTTCTTCAACATAATCGCCTAACCCAAAGCTGAACCCCAGCCTTCGCTGGGGTGACGGTCTTGGGGGCGTGTTATTAATAGGACACTGCCCATGCTTGAACTGAAAAACAGAAATCTTCATGCCGTGTTTCATAAAAACGGTGCCCGCCTCATCTCGCTCATCATTGATGGTGTTGATGTTGTTTTTGGCAACGCTCCGGATATGGATATTGCAACAGCTGATGCATCGGCAGGTTCCGTATGCGGGCGATTTGCCGGGCGGATCAGCAAGGCACAATATGAATTGGATGGCCAGCTGGTAAAGCTGGTTCCCAATCGCGGAGATTTTCAACTTCACGGCGGCCCGCATAATTTTGGCAATCAAGATTGGGCAACTTCTGTTAATGGCAATACCATTGTTTTCAAATTCACTTCACCGGATGGGGATCAAGGTTTTCCGGGCGAAGTGCATGCCCAGGCGGTCTACACTTTGGAGAGTGATCGCCTCACATTGGCAATCACCGCAACAACCACAAAGCCGACAGCCATCAACCTGACCAACCACGCCTATTGGAATATGGCGGGAAATGGCGCGGGGCAGGATTCAATTTTTGCGCAAGAGTTGCAAATTAACGCGGTGCATTATTTGCCACTCAGCGATGTGCTTTTGCCTTCGGGCGAACTTCGCAAAGTTGAAGGTTCCCGTTTTGATTTCCGCGAACTTCGCAAGATCAATGAAGCTTATGATAATTGCTATTGTTTGGACGGTAAACGCGGCGAGATGAAACATGGGTTGGTTTTGCGCGATCCTAAATCGGGCCGTCGTCTTGATGTTCACACAACAGAAGCTGCCATCCAAATGTACACGGCTATTCACTGGGATGGCACGCTGCGTTCAAACCATGGCACGATGTTGAATCATCAGGCACTTGCAATTGAACCACAGAATTATCCTGATGCGCCGAACCACAAAAATTTCCCGTCCTGCATATTGCGCCCTGGTGAAACTTACCGCAATGAGATGGAGTGGCGGTTTAGTTGATCGTCTTCTCCCGCGTGCGGGAGAAGAAAGGGGCCCATTTTGTTCTTGCAAAATGGGATAGATGAGGGACCCGCAAGCTCCGAGCTTCAACTCCCTCACCTATCCCACTTCGCTGCGCTCAGCGGGCCCCTTTCCTCTCCCGCTAAAGCGGTAGAGGACGTTTACAAGAAATTATATGGGTCGACATCGATTTCCAATTTTAAACTACCTTTGGACTTCACGTCCTTCAACCACTCTCGTAAAAATCCCTGAATATTTACATCGCGTTTGGCTTTCACCAACAATCGCCACCTCGTGCGGCCGCGCACCATGGCAATGGGAGCAGGGGCTGGGCCTAAAACGGTGATGCCTTCGGCCATTGGCGCGTTGTTGGCGATGAAGCGGGCAAAGCGTTCGGTTTCAGCAGCGTCCATTCCGGAAATCACTAACGCTGCCAATCTTCCATGCGGAGGAAGGCCCGCATTTTCGCGGATGATTTTTTCAGTGTTGAGATAGGCGTCACGGTCGCCTTTCAGCAAGGCCTGCATCAGCGGATGTTGTGGCACGTAAGTCTGGACCATGGCCTTGCCTGGTCTGGCCCCTCGCCCCGCACGGCCTGCTACTTGTGCCAGCAAAGCCCAAGTGCGCTCGCCAGCGCGTGGGTCTGATGATTCAAGAGCAAGATCAGCGTCGACGACACCAACCAAAGTAAGATGTGGGAAGTGATGGCCTTTGGCCACGAGTTGTGTGCCGATGACGAGGTTGACGGTTCCATCTTCAACTTCGCGCAATGTGTCACGCAAAATTTGACCGCGCGAAAGATCGCTTGAAAGAATTGCAATGCGGGCCTCTGGAAAGCGTTTGACTGCTTCCTCAGCCAGCCGTTCAATACCGGGGCCGACGGGCACCATATCACCCTCGGTTTGGCATTCGGGGCAGGCTTTGGGCACGGGTTCCTTGTGGCCGCAATGATGGCACATCAGGATTTTTTTGAAGCGGTGCTCGACCATGGCCGCGGCACAATCGGGGCAATGCAGGCGGTGACCACACGTGCGGCACAGGGTGAGTGGCGCAAAGCCACGGCGGTTTAAAAATAATAAAGCTTGGTCGCCGCTTGCTAATGTTTGGGTCACAGCATCGGCGAGTGGTGTTGATAGCCAAGTGCCCGCATCTAATTTTTCGCGCGTCATATCAATGCGCGTGGTTTCGGGAAGTTCGGGCCTGCCGTGGCGGTCCTTCAGTTTGACGATGCCATAACGTTCACGGTCAACATTAACAAGCGATTCCAAGCTTGGTGTTGCTGATGACAGCACCACAGGAAATTTTCCAACCGAGGCATATAGCACAGCCATATCGCGGGCATGATAGGGAACGCCATCGTCCTGCTTATAGGCGTTCTCATGTTCCTCATCGACCACGATGAGACCGAGTTTGGCCCATGGCAAAAACAGTGCGGATCTGGCGCCCACCACGATGCGCGCTTTGCCTTCGGCCACACCGCGCCAAACACGTTCACGCTCGCGTGGCCGCACATCTGAATGCCACTGGGCAGGTTCGCAGCCGAAGCGATTTTCAACGCGGGCCAGGAATTGTTGGGTCAGGGCGATCTCAGGGAGCAGCAACAGAACTTGTTTGCCCGCCGCCAAGCTTGCGGCCATGGCTTCGAAATAGACTTCGGTTTTGCCAGAACCTGTCACACCATCAAGCAGCATGACCTTATGGGCGCGTGTTGCAACCATCTGGCGCAAAGCAGCGGCAGCCGTTGCTTGATCCTTGTTCAGTGTGTGTCCGCCAACGTTGAGTTCAGGCTCTCCAAAAGCGCGGTGGGCGGGCATCGCTACCTCTTCGAGTGCGCCAGCTTTGGCAAGTGCCTTCACCACACTCACACCCACACCTGCGGCATCTGCCAGTTCGTTCGCGCGCATGGCAAAGCCTTGGGCCGCCACTTCAAGAACGCGGGCGCGTTGGACTGTGAGTTTTGTCGGTTTTACTGCTCCTCCAACATAGGCAATATTTTGCTTGGCTTCTTCCAATGCCGAAGGCACGCGGAGCACCATGCGCAGCACATTGCCTGCGGGCTCCAAATAATAAGCGGCAAGCCAATCGACAAATTTGCGGTGGGTTTCCGCCATCGGCGGAAAATCAAAACGACGCGTCACATCGCGCATTTTCATATTGGTGGGAAATGAAGGCCTCACCTCCCACACTACGCCAATGACCGCACGTGGACCTAGTGGAACTTCCACATAATCGCCAGCTGCCAGCACCATGCCTTCGGGCACCTTGTAAGAATAGGCTTGGGGCAGGGCTAAGGGCAGCAGCACGTCTGCTATGGCGGAATCGGTGGTCATATATCTGGATTAGACTTTGAACTGCATGGCTTCCAGCCTTATATGGGTGGGCCATGCTTGACCGTCCAGCCAAACCTAACAAAACCATTGTCGCGGAGACACTTTATCTCGAGCCTGCCAATGTGGCTGCCAGGCTTGAGGGTGTGCAGAATATTACGCTTTTGGAAAGTGTAATGCGCCATGAACATTTGGGCCGCTATTCGTTTTTGGCGTGTAATCCGTCGCAAACTTTGCGGGGTGAGAATGGCGCAGCAATTTTGGACGGCAAAACGCAAAGCCTGCCAGCTCTAGAAATTCTGCGCCAGAATTTGGACGAAAACAAAAGTGAGATGATTGCGGGCCTTCCGCCGTTTCAAGGTGGGTGGGCTGGTCATATTTCATATGAGTTCGGCAAAAGTCTTGAGGCGCATTCTAAGATTCCTGAGTTTGAGGCCTTGTGCCCCGATCTGATTTTGCATCGCTATGACACTGTTTTGGGCTTTGATCATCTGCAGCAACGCGCGTGGATTTTTGGGCAAGACGAGTCCGAAATCGCGCAGTTTGAAAAATTGATGAAGCGCAAGCCGCAAGCACTTGGGTCTTCCACAATTGAAAATTGGCAATCCAATTTCTCACGCGCGCAATATGAAAAAGCGGTTGCTGAAACTGTTGAATATATTTTAGCTGGTGATATTTTCCAGGCTAACCTTACGCAATGTTTTTCAGCCGATATTCCTCCGGGCTTTGATACCTTCGCACTGTTTCGAAAATTGCGCGATAAAAATCCATCTACCTTTGCGGCGTATCTTGATTATGGCGATGTGCAAATTGCCTCCAGTTCGCCCGAGCGCTTGATTAAAAGCGATGGGATGATGGTT
The DNA here is from genome assembly GCA_043745625.1 of Aestuariivirga sp. GTDB lineage: Bacteria > Pseudomonadota > Alphaproteobacteria > Rhizobiales > Aestuariivirgaceae > Aestuariivirga. Next base: position 12,659 of record JAYTSN010000405.1, read on the forward strand.
GAGGCACGACCTATTAAGGGCACTAGAAAGCGCGATGCTGATCCGATTCGTGATGCTGATCTCATTTCGGAGCTGCAAGCCAGTCGTAAAGACCGGGCCGAGAATGTTATGATTGTGGATCTGTTGCGCAATGACATTTCGCGCATTGCAAAGCCTGGTTCGGTCAAAGTGCCTGTGCTGTGTGGTCTTGAATCATATGCCAATGTACATCATTTGGTTTCGGTGGTTGAGGGACAGCTGCGCGAAGGGCTGACACAAATTGATTTACTGAAGGCGGTGTTTCCGGGCGGCTCAATAACAGGCGCTCCAAAAATTCGCGCCATGGAAATTATTGCAGAACTTGAGGGCCAGTCCCGTGGTGTTTATTGCGGATCAATTGGTTACCTTGGTTTTAATGGTGCATGTGATTTTAACATCGCTATTCGCACGGCACTTTTTGCAAAAGACAAAGCCTATGTGCAGGGTGGTGGTGGCATTACCGCGCGGTCGCAACCTGCTGCTGAATATGAAGAGAGCCTGACTAAAATCGCCCGGATCATGGAGGCTTTTGCACCGTGATTTTGATCGTCGATAATTATGATAGCTTCGTTTTTAACGTGGCGCGCTATTTTGAAGAATTGGGTGCCCCCACAAAAGTCGTGCGCAACGACGAAGTGCGTGCGGGCGATTTGAACGCGAAGGCAATTGTGATCTCGCCGGGGCCTTGTGCGCCGCTTCAAGCGGGGGCTTCGATGGAAATCATGCGCGATTACTCTGGCAAGTTGCCGATCCTTGGCATTTGCTTGGGCCATCAGGTGATGGGGGAAGTGTTCGGCGGTGTCGTGAAACGTGCGCAAAAGCCAATGCACGGCGATAGTTCTGAAATTGAACATGATGGTTCTGGTGTTTTTAAAAATCTGCCGCAGAAGTTTTCTGCAGGGCGGTATCATTCACTGATTGTAGATCATGTCGAAGGCACGCATCTTGATGTGACAGCGCGGACTAGCGATGGGGAAATTATGGGATTGAAACACAGGCACCACCCCACATTTGGGGTACAGTTTCATCCGGAGTCGATCCTCACTGAACATGGCTATGACATGTTGCGAAATTTTTTAGGGCATGTGGCATGAGTGTGGTTTGGTTCAATGGCGAATTTATTGATGATAGTTTGCCGCTTAATGCTGCTGATCGCGGTTTAATGCTGGGTGATGGTTTGTTCGAAACCATCGCGGTGGCGGGCGGTCATGCCATTTGGTTGAATGAACATTTGGCTCGGATGAGTGCTTCAGCTCTAGAATTAGGAATTGCATTTGATGAAGCCTTGGCGCTGATTTCAATTGGCAAAGTTCTTAAACGCAGTGCTGCTGCAAATGAAGTTTTGCGCGTAACTTTGACCCGCGGTGTGACCCAACGTGGACTGGCAGCTGACGGGACGACAAGCAGTCTTTTGATTTCGCTTTTGCCATTTGATGCTTCGAAATTGTCGCAAGCTGTATCATTGGCAACGTCGACAATCAGGCGCAATGAGTGGGCTCCTTCATCGCGCCATAAAACGCTTTCCTATATCGACAATGTTGCAGCGGCCCGCGAGGTTGTGGGCAAGGCCGATGATGCTTTGATGTTGAACACATCCGGCCATGTCGCCTGTTCAACTGTTGGCAATGTGTTTTTGATGCAAGGCGATCAGTTGATTACGCCGCAAGATAACCAAGGCATTTTGCCGGGCATTACAAGGCAGAAGTTAATGGGCCGCAACGTTAAAACAGCCTTTGTAAAAATAGACGATCTTTACGCAGCCGACGCGGTTTTTCTCACCAATAGTTTGCGTCTTGTCACATCTGTAACAAAGTTGGATGATAGGGTGCTTGGTAACGAATCCGTACAACATATTAAGAGCTATTTGAAAGGACTCCCCTCATGAAATTTTTTGCTGATACGGCTGATGTTGCTGAATTGCGTGAACTGAAAGATTTTGGATTACTCGATGGCGTGACCACCAATCCATCCCTTATTGCTAAGTCTGGCCGGAAAATCACCGAGGTGATTGCTGAAATCTGCTCTTTCGTCGAAGGCCCTGTGAGTGCAGAGGTTGCAGCACTGGATTTTGATGGCATGATGAAAGAGGCTAATGTACTTCGCAAGATTGCCAAGAATGTGACCGTGAAAGTGCCCCTCACCTTGGAAGGCCTCAAAGCTTGTCGCATACTGTCTGGCGAAGGTACGATGGTGAATGTGACTTTGTGTTTCAGCCCAAACCAAGCTCTGCTCGCGGCCAAGGCCGGCGCCACTTTTATTTCGCCATTTGTTGGCCGCTTGGATGACATCCACCAAGATGGCATGGAGTTGATCGCCGAGATCCGCCAGATTTACGACAATTATGATTACGACACCAACATTCTGGTGGCTTCGGTTCGCACTGCCAATCACATTAAAGAAGCTGCCTTGATCGGCGCTGATTATGCGACAGCACCGGCCGCTGTGTTGAAGAGCTTGGCGAAGCATCCGCTGACTGACAAAGGCATTGAGCAGTTTCTGGCCGATTGGAAGAAGACTGGGCAGACGATCGCGTGATCCTTGAACACGCCATACTGAATGTGAAGCCAGAAGAAATGACGGCTTATGAAATGGCGTTAGGCGAGGCGCTGCCTTTAATTTCCGCCACGCCCGGCTTTATCAAATTCGATGTGCGGCCCTGTTTGGAGAGGGCGGGATGCTATTTGCTTCTTGTGGAATGGGAAAAGCTCGAAGATCACACGATTGGGTTTCGCCAGTCCATTCGTTATTTGAAATGGAAAGAGCTGTTGCACCCGTTCTATGTGCCATTTCCCGAAGTGTTACATTTTGGTCAGGCTGTGGTTTCCACCGACTAAATCCGTCAATCCTGCGTTTGCAGGAAGGGTTGATCGGAGTAATTTGAAGAATCAACATAACGTCAACCTTTAGGTTCTAGCCTTTGTTCATGGGTGAAGTTTTTCAATTTGGGTTGAGCGGTGATGCTTCGGCAGTGGCAGTTCGTTGGCTTTTGGCGCTGAAATCTGAACGGCGGATGGCGGCAAAAACCCTTGAAGCCTATGCGCATGATCTTTCTCAGTTCGGGGGATTTCTGACCGATCATTTAGGCGAGGCAGCCAATATACGGGCCCTGGAAAATTTAACGGCTTCTGATTTTCGTTCCTTCATGGCCAAGCGGCGCATGAGTGGCATTCAAAGCCGCTCGTTGGCACGGCAGATGTCGGCCATTCGGTCTTTTTTCCGGTATGCCGAGCGCCATGATATTTTTAAATGTACTGCACTTGCTGCTGTGCGGGCTCCTAAAATTGCCCATTCTATCCCGCGGCCTTTGCCCGAAGTTTCGGCGCGGCTTGTTGCGGCGGCGGATGTGGTTGACTGTGATGAGCCTTGGGTAAAGGCGCGCGATGCCGCTGTGCTGACACTGCTCTATGGTTGTGGGCTTCGGATTTCTGAGGCACTGGCGTTGACACCAAAGCAGGTTCAATCCAATCCACTGGTGATTATTGGCAAGGGTGGCAAAAGCCGCATTGTGCCAATGGTAAAAGTAGCCGAAGGCGCGATTGCTGAATATATCAAGTTGTGTCCGTTGGCGCTTTCGCCAAATGAAGCTTTGTTTCGCGGTGTTAAAGGTGGCGTGCTTTCGCCGCGCATAATTCAGTTGCTGATGGAACGCATGCGCGGGGCTTTGAACTTGCCAGAGAGTGCAACACCGCATGCTTTGCGCCATTCATTTGCATCACATTTATTGGGCAATGGCGCGGATTTACGTGTGATTCAAGATTTACTGGGCCATGCCAGTTTGTCGAGCACCCAGATTTATACTGAAGTGAACAAGACGCATTTGTTGGAACAATATCGCAAGGCCTTCGCGCGCAGTTGAGGCTTGTGCAAATTTCGTATAATCCTGTTTCATGCCCAAAATCGAACACGTTATCCCAAACGAAACCCTCCCCACTCGCGCTGATGCTGTTGTCATTGGTGCTGGTATTATCGGCGTTTGCACGGCGCTCGAACTGGCCGAACGCGGCCTATCTGTTGTCGTCGTCGAAAAAGGCGAAGTGGCAGCAGAGCAATCTTCGCGCAATTGGGGTTGGTGCAGGCAGATGGGGCGCGATGCCCGCGAGATTCCTTTGGTGCTTGAATCATTGAAAATTTGGCACGGTATGAATGCGCGTGTGAATGCGGAAACAGGTTTTAGGCAATGCGGCATCGTCTATCTTTCTGAAACTGATGCGCAGATGGCTGCGAAAGAAAAATGGTGGCGCGAAGATGCAGTGCCGCATGGTTTGAAAACGCGAATGATCACGGAAGCTGAAGTGGCAAGCTTGCTTCCCGGATCGACTCGCGCATGGAAAGGGGCGATGTATACACCTGATGATTGCCGGGCAGAGCCTTTCATTGCGGTTCCAGCAATGGCGCGCGCGCTGCAGGCCAAGGGCGGGCAAGTGTTCACCAATTGCGCGGCGCGTGGTGTTGAGAATTCTGCAGGCAAGGTGAGCGCTGTGGTGACTGAGCGCGGCACAATCAAAACAGATACAGTGGTGTTAGCTGGTGGGTACTGGTCGCGCAGGTTTCTTCATAATATTGGCATTTCTTTTCCGCAATTAGGCGTCGTCAATTCGGTGATGCGCACTGCACCCATTGATGCGGGGATTACCACAACATTTTCGGGACATAAATTTGCAGTGCGAAAAAGACTCGATGGTGGCTATTCAGTTGCGCACAATCACTATTCAGTTGCTGATATTGTGCCCGATAGTTTCCGCTTGTTGCGGCAGTTCTTGCCGATTTTCTCGCTGGATTGGCGTAGTTTGAAATTGCGGCTTGGCGAGCGTTTTGTTCAAGAAGTTCAATTGAAGCGGCGTTGGGCGCTTGATGAAGTTACACCTTTTGAAAGCGTGCGGATTCTTGATCCGAAACCTGTGCAATGGATTTTGGATGATGTTGAAGCAGCTTTGCGAAAAGATTTCCCTGCGTTTCAAAATATGCAGATTTCAGGAAGTTGGGGTGGCGTAATTGATGCAACCCCTGATGCTGTCCCAGTGATTGGTGCTCTGCAAAAACAACCAGGATTGTTTCTCGCATCTGGTTTTTCTGGCCATGGCTTTGGCATTGGGCCAGGGGCGGCGAAATTAATGGCGCAGATCGTCATGGGCGAGAAGCCCTGTGTTGATCTAACGTCATTTGAGTTTAGCAGGTTTGAGGATGGTAGCAGGCCGAGGCCCACCACCGGACTTTAATTTAGGCGGCCTTGCGGTCGCAATGCTCGAGCGCGCGGGTGACTGTGTCGATTAACTCTTGCGGTTGAACTGGTTTGCGCATGAATTCAAAAACTTTGAGATTTGCAGCACGCAGCTGGGTGGAGCGTTCAACATCTGCCGTGACCATTACGAATTCAGATTTGGAACCCATGATCTGCAAAGTTTCAACAACATCTAATCCGTTTTTCAAGCTGCCCAAGCGGAAGTCAAACAGGCCTAATGCGAAGGTTTGATCAACTGCGAATTCGACAGCACTTTCGGGATCAGCAAAACCTTTAACCTTATAACCGCAGTCAGCCAGCAGTTCGGCCACGCTGGTCAACAGGTCGACGTCATCATCAAGGATCAGAATATCGATATCTTTTTTGTGTTGTGTCATTTTTGTCCAGTCCCCTATTCTGAACACTATGACAGAGATGCTTTGCAACACGCTTAAGCGGATTGCTCAAACTTTATACGAATTGAATCATCAACTGTGAATTGCGCGGCCCGCAACCGCCATGGCCGCTTCCTTCACGGCTTCCGAAAGTGTTGGATGGGCATGGCAAGTGCGCGCCAAATCTTCAGACGAGCCGCCAAATTCCATTAAAACAGCCACTTCATGGATCAGTTCGCCAGCTTGTGGGCCAATAATGTGACAGCCTAATACTTTATCAGTTTTTGCATCTGCCAAAATTTTAACAAAACCGTCGGTAGTCTGATTGGCCTTGGCCCGGCCGTTGGCGAGGAACAGGAATTTCCCCACTTTATAGTTTATATTTGCCGCTTTAAGTTCTTCTTCGGTCTTGCCAACTGACGCTAGCTCCGGCGATGTGTAAACCACGCCGGGGATCACATCATAATTGACATGGCCGGCTTGGCCTGCCAGCAGCTCGGCCAGTGCAACGCCTTCGTCTTCAGCTTTGTGTGCCAGCATTGGGCCTTTGATCACATCGCCGATTGCATAAACATTGGCGAGCGATGTGTTGTAATGATCGCCCACTTCAATGCGGCCACGTTGGTCTCGCGTGATGCCAGCTTCTTTACAGCCCAATCCATCAGTGTAAGCATTGCGGCCAATGGCAACGAGCAGAACATCGGCTGTTATCGTTTCAGCCGTTCCACCAGCGGCAGGCTCAACGGTGAAGCTCACATCTTTGGCTGACGCTTTGGCGGAAGTGACTTTTTGGCTTAGTCTGAATTCCAGACCTTGCTTCATTAGCAAACGCTGAAAAGCTTTGGCTGAATCTTCATCCATGCCGGGCAAAATGCGATCAAGATATTCAATAACGGTCACTTTGGAACCGAGTCGGGCATAGACCGAACCTAACTCTAGACCGATCACACCAGCGCCAATAATGGTGAGATTTTTTGGAATTTCTGTGAGTTCAAGCGCACCCGTTGAAGACACGATGCGCTGCTCATCAACGTCAACACCTTTAAGCTTGGCTACATCGGAGCCCGTGGCGATGATGATATTTTTGGTGTCGATCACTTGGTCGCCCACTTGCACTTTTCCAGTGCCGATAATTTTTCCCGTTCCGAGGATCACATCGACTTTGTTTTTCTTCAACAGAAAATCAATGCCTTTGGTGTTGCCATCAATGGCTTCTTGTTTGAACACCATCATCTTCGGAAAATCGATTTTGGTTTCGGCTATGATGCCCATCTTGGCAAATGAGTGCTGGCTCTCGGCGTAAAGTTCCGAAGCATGCAGCAAAGCCTTGGACGGAATGCAGCCCACATTCAAACACGTGCCGCCATGCGTGGCCCGCTTTTCAACCACCGCCACTTTCAGGCCCAGTTGTGCTGCCCGAATAGCACAAACATATCCGCCGGGGCCGGTGCCGATGATGGTGATGTCGTAGGTCATTATTTTTTGCCTTCTGTTACGCCCGTAAATAAAATTACCGTCATGCCAGCGAAGGCTGGCATCCCGCTTTCCTATCCAACAGCTGACTGGTGGCTCGCTGGACCCCAGCCTTCGCTGGGGTGACGGAGTGAGGGGTGAATTGTTAAAACTAACTTCATCGACTGAATCACAAATCCAACAGGGCCCTCTGTGGGTCTTCCAGAGTTTCTTTCACCCGCACCAAGAATGTCACGGCCTCTTTGCCATCCACGATACGGTGGTCATAGCTGAGTGCCAGATACATCATCGGGCGGATTACGACTTGGCCGTTCATGGCGATCGGGCGCTCTTGGATTTTGTGCATGCCGAGGATGCCCGATTGAGGCGCATTTAGAATTGGTGTGGACATGAGCGAGCCGTAAATGCCGCCGTTTGAAATCGTGAATGTGCCGCCTTGCATATCAGCAATTTGCAATTGCCCATCGCGGGCTTTCTTGCCGTAAGCAGCAATAGTTTTTTCGATGCCTGAGAAGGATAACATATCCGCATCGCGGAGCACCGGAACCACAAGGCCCCTGTCAGTGCCCACGGCCACGCCGACGTGATAGTAATTTTTATAAACAATATCATCGCCATCAATTTCAGCATTCACAGTAGGCACATCTTTCAATGCTTGAATGCAGGCCTTCACAAAGAAACTCATGAAGCCCAATTTCACACCATGTTTTTTCTCAAACACATCTTTGAACTGATTGCGCATCGCCATCACTTCAGTCATGTCAACTT
>JAYTSN010000406.1:0-7827 GCA_043745625.1 Aestuariivirga sp.
AGAGTGCTCTGCGGCTACGATTAAGGCTGCGGTTTGGCTTGATCTTGTGCAACCAACTGATGTTGAAGAAGCGGCGGTTGAAGCCGCGCTGGGCATTGATATTCCAACACGAGGCGAGCTTGCTGAAATTGAGGCCTCGTCACGGTTGTATCAGGAGGATGGTGCGGCATTTATGACCGCGAATTTGATCCGCCGTGGTGATGATGATCGGCCTGAGTCTTCGCCTGTGACATTCATTATTAAAGAAAAACAGCTGGTCACCATTCGCTATCACCATCCGCAGGCATTTCCGGTTTATGTAAAACAGGCGATGAAACCGCAGACGACTGCGATGTCTGGCTGGGGCGTGCTGATTAGCCTGATCGAAGCTGTTGTGGACCGTGGTGCTGATCATCTGGAGCGGGTGAGTGCCATTGTCGATGAAACATCCAAGCAGGTGTTCGATAGCTCGTTTCTGCGGCCACAAAAATCAATGCGGCGGAAGAAGCCTAAAAATTTGGAATTGCTTTTGGGCAAAGTGGGCGAGGAAGGTGACTTCACATCCAAGATGCGCGAGAGCCTCGTTTCATTAGCGCGTATGACTGCGTTTATGCAGGCGGTGATTGACCAGATGAAAGTGACGAAGGAAGTGCGCGAAAACAAAGCGCGTATTAAAGTGGTTCAGCGCGATATTGCGTCGCTGTCCGAACATGCTGGATATTTGACAGGAAAGATCAGCTTTCTGCTTGATGCGGTACTCGGCATGATTTCGATCGAGCAAAACGGTATCATCAAGATTTTCTCGATCGCATCTGTAGTGTTCCTACCGCCCACGTTGGTGGCCTCGCTTTATGGAATGAACTTTAAGGTCATGCCGGAGTTGGAGTGGGCCTTGGGCTATCCTTTTGCGATTGCGCTGATGATTTTATCGGCCATCGTTCCGGTTTGGTATTTCCGGCAAAAGGGTTGGCTTTGATGTTGAGCTTCCTTTGGGTCGCACTGGGCGGTGCTATTGGTTCTGCTCTGCGTTTTGGGGTGAATACTGCTGCACCTCGTTTGTTGGGAACCGGTTTTCCCTGGGCGACTTTAACTGTGAATGTTGTGGGCAGTTTTCTTATGGGTTTGCTCTCGGCGTTTTTGGCGGAAAAGTTTGCGGATCAACCTGATTTGCGGTTGTTTCTAACCACGGGTGTGCTGGGCGGGTTTACCACGTTCTCGGCATTTTCGTTTGATGTGTTTGGCTTAGTGCAGCGCGGTGATTCATCCACTGCGGTGGTCTATGGTTTGGCTTCCGTTGCGCTTTCGATCTTGGCTGTGCTTGCAGGCTTTATGGTTTCACGGGCAATCATCGCATGAGTGTTGAAGTTAAGCGTTACGAAGTGTCGGCCGATGAAGATGGCATGCGGCTTGATCGTTGGTTCAAGGTGCATTTTCCGCAGGTGAATTTTGCTTATCTGAACAAGCTCACACGCACAGGCCAAGTGCGCGTCGGTGCTGGCCGCGTGAAACCCAATCACAGATTGGTTACGGGCATGGATATTCGTGTTCCGCCTTTGGCCTTTGACAAGCGGCCAGCTGATGTTCCCAAAGAAGATGTGACACCACTGACGGATGCTGAACGGCGCTTGTTTATGAGCATGGTGTTGCATGAGGACAAAGATTTGTTTGTGCTCAACAAGCCATCTGGATTTGCCGTGCAGGGGGGCACAAAGACCCATATCCATCTTGATGGATTATTAATGGGGCTTGGCAAGGAGTTGGGCGAGCGGCCTTTGCTGGTGCATAGGCTGGACCGTGATACATCGGGCATTATCGTAATTGCTAAACGAAGGGCTGTTGCTGCGGCTTTGGGCAAATTGTTTGCCACACGCATTGTGAAGAAAACCTATTGGGCGGTGGTGAAAGGTGTGCCTTCACCCGCGCAAGGCAAGATTGATGTGGCTCTGATTAAAGCGCGCAGTGACGATGGTGACCGCATGCGTGCTTCGCGCGAGGGCGAGGAGGAAGATGAAAAATCTGCCGTCACGCAATATTCCGTGCTGGGTAAAGCGAAGCTATGTGCGTGGGTTTCGTTGAAGCCGCTGACCGGGCGGCAGCACCAATTGCGCGCGCATATGAATCATATCGAAACGCCTATATTGGGTGATAATAAATATGGTGGCGATGTAGATATGCCGGAAGGTATGGCCAAACGTTTGCACCTGCATGCGCGGCGCATTATGTTTCCGCATCCGCGCGAGGGCGTGGTGGATGTTACAGCACCGTTGCCTGATCATATGATTGCAACTTTTGAAAGTTTTGGATTTGACTCGCAAAGATTTGACGACTGAGACAGCCGATGAACGCTGGGAACGGCTTTCGCGTGACCGCATTGTGCGGCCGTTGCCAAAGAAGTTTTATACACTGGCCACAGTGACAGAAGAGCTGTGCATTGCGCTTGATGGCCGCGTGGTGAAAACGCCGATGAAGGCGAAATTGATATTGCCCTCACAAGCGCTGGCTGATGCTGTGGCGGCGGAATGGAACGCGCAGGTTGATGTGATTAATCCGGCAGCCATGCCTCTGACAAAACTAGCCAATACCGCCATTGACCGGGCTGGTGGCGAGCGGGCTTTCGTGGCGGGCCAAGTGGTTGAGTTTTCTGGCTCAGATATGGTGTGCTACCGCGCAGGCGAGCCAGAGGCACTGGCGATTTTGCAGGCGAGTGCGTGGGATCCCATTCTGCGGTGGGCCGAAGCTGAGATGGCTGTGAAGTTCAAAGTGGTAACGGGCGTTATCCACCAAGCGCAAGATGCCGCGACGATTGCGGCGGTTGAAAAACATGTGGCAACCCTAGATGAATTTCGCCTCACCGTGGCGCATAATTTAACAACGCTTACAGGTTCTGCACAATTGGGCCTCATGTTGGTTGCGGGCAAGATCACACCTGATGCAGGCTGGCAGGCGGCGCATGTCGATGAAGATTTTCAAATTGCAGTGTGGGGTATGGACGAGGAAGCAGCACAACGCAGGGTCTGGCGCAAAACTGATTTTGATGGCAGCTTGCAGTTTCTTAACCTTCTTTAGCTTTCAGGAAAGACGCCACATTATGGCCTTAACCCCGTCACGATTCAGCAGCATCACACCAGCTCAACCAAATTGGGGGGATTACATGAAATCGCGTCTTTTACTTTCGGTCATTTTTGCATCAGCTTTAAGCGTGGGTGCAGTTATCGCACAAACCGCGCCATCAGAATTGATTGCCGCCTATGAAGCAGGCGTTGCAGGCAAAGTGTGCAAGCCAAAGCTGGATAGTGCAAAATCATCTGCACTTGGAAATGCCGTTCAACATTTCGAGCAGAAGAGCGGCCTCGCTCAAGCTGATCTAGACGCGCTGTGGACGAAAACCCAAGGCGATGCCAAGGCCGATGCTGGTGCGTTTTGCGAGAAGGCAATGGCGCAAGTTGATCAAGTGATTAAGGCTGCGCAATAGTTTTTGTCTTCCACCGCTTGCGGGGGAAGAAAGGGGCCCGTCGAACGAAGTGAGATGGGATAGATGAGGGCCTTTCTTAAAATACTCGGACCCTCACCTATCCCTATGCTGCGCATTGGGCCCCTTTCCTCTCCCGCAAAGCGGTAGAGGACGATGTTTAAACCCGCTCGGCCACCAAATCATATTCTTCAGCTTCGACAATCTTCACCTTAACCAAATCGCCCTGCTTTAAATCGGTCGCGCCCGGAATGAACACGTTGCCGTCAATCTCTGGCGCGTCCCATTTGCTGCGGGCGATTGCTTCACCGTTTTCAACATCGATCTCATCAACCAACACTTCAATCTCGCGGCCCACTTTGGATTGAAAAATGGCAGAGGAGATTTCTTGTTGGGCTTCCATGAAGCGGTCGTAGCGCTCGGCTTTCACCCCGTCTGGCACTTGGGCCAAGCCTAGGTCATTGGCTTTTGCACCCGATACAGGTTCATATTTAAAGCAGCCCACGCGCTCGAGTTTGGCTTCTTTCATCCAGCTTAACAAATATTCAAAATCCGCATCAGTCTCGCCAGGAAAGCCGACGATGAAGGTGGAGCGGATGGCGATGTCGGGGCAGATGGCACGCCATTTGGCCAAGCGTTCTAGAACCTTTTCTTGGTTCGCCGGGCGGCGCATTGATTTGAGCACGGTAGGTGAGGCGTGTTGGAAGGGGATATCGAGATAGGGCAGAATTTTGCCCTCAGCCATCAGTGGGATCACATCATCAACATGCGGGTAGGGGTAGACATAATGCATGCGCACCCAGGCGCCCAAATCACCCAGCTCCTTGGCCATATCATAGAACTTGGCGCGCACGTCGCGGCCTTTATATTTGCTCTCGGCATATTTGATGTCGACGCCATAAGCGGATGTATCCTGCGAGATGACGAGCAGTTCCCTCACGCCAGCTTTTACAAGTCGCTCGGCTTCATACAGCACAGCAGCCATGGGGCGCGAAACGAGATCGCCGCGGATTGACGGAATGATGCAGAACGAGCAGCGATTGTTGCAGCCTTCGGATATTTTCAAATAAGCATAATGGCGCGGCGTGAGATGCAGGCCTTGCGGAGGCACCAAATCCATTTTGGGGTCGTGCATCGGCGGCAGCGCTTCATGCACAGCGGCCACCACCTGCTCATATTGATGCGGGCCGGTGACGGCCAAAACATTGGGATGCGATTTTCTGATGGTGTCAGCTTCAATGCCATAGCAACCAGTTACGATCACGCGGCCATTTTTCTCCATGGCTTCGCCAATGGCGGCCAGGCTTTCGGCCTTGGCGCTGTCGAGAAATCCGCAGGTGTTGACGATCACCACATCAGCATCATCATAACCGGGGGCAATCTTATAGCCTTCGGCGCGCAAGCTTGTGAGGATGCGTTCGGAATCAACAAGATTCTTTGGGCAACCCAGTTGCACCAAACCAACTTTAGGGACATGTTTGTTCATGGTGCAGCGCTTTAGCATTTTTTTGTGCAGAACCGCAAATCAGCATTTTTGGCCATGCTTTTGCCGGTTTAGTGCGGCTAAAATGATTCGACAGGATGATTGCTGATGTTTAAGAAATTTACAGTGTTAGGTTTGGCCAGTTTTGCGATTTTGGGTGTGGCTCAAGCCGAAACACTGGCTCTTAAAGGTAATATGCGTTGGTTGGCTTTGGCCTCGTCGAAAGACAAAGATGTGGCGATAGGCATTGCCCGGCGTTCTGCTTATATGGCCAATACGGTTAAAGTGGTTTCTTCCAAAAGCGGATATTATGGAATAATAATAGGCCCTTATGCGGTAAACTCCATTAATGACGTGAAGAAGCAAGATAAAGACAGTCGCTTGGGTGAGCTGCCTAAAGATGCGCTATTATCAAAAGGCGATAATTATATCGACACTATCTGGCAAGCTACGGACGGTGGTATTGGCGCTGTAGCCTATTCAATTGACAAGGCGGTCGAATTTTCTTCAGGGCCGCTATCGGTTAAAGTTCAGGGGCAGAAGTTAGAGCCGGATCGTGCCTATACCAACGTCAACGGCAAGGATGCGGGCGGCAGTTTTAATTTCGAAATCGGTAAAGACTTACCCTCAGATGAGTTGGCGTTGGCCGAAGAATTTTTGGGTCTGCAATATAACAGGGTGGCAGTAGCGAAGTTGATGGCTCAATCACCTTCGCCTCAAGTGGTCGTTACGAATTATACGGGTGGTGCGCATTGCTGCACCAACACATGGATTTTGAGCCGCGGTACGGAGCACGCGGCGTGGTCGAAAACCAGAGCTGAAACTTTGGATGGAGATGGTTATTGGTTTGAAGATGTCGATGGCGACGGGGCGCTGGAGATGTTGAGTGTCGACAATCATTTTCTGTATGCTTTCGACTCTTATGCGGGCTCAGTTGCTCCGGTTAAAATTACAAAGTTCCAAAATGGAAAATTTGAAGATGTGAGCGAAACACCCGCAATGCACGCTCGTTTGGTTCAGGATTTGGCGGGGATAGAATTTGAAGCGAAGACGCGGCCTGACAGCTGGAAACAGAATGGCTTTCTGGCGGGTTGGGTTGCCAGCAAAATCCGTCTCGGCGAGGGCGATGTCGCCTGGAAAAAAGTTTTAGCCAATATCGATTTGAAATCTGATTTTGGCCCACAAGAGTGCACCAGCGGCCAAGACGTGAGTGATTGCCCAGCTGAGAACTTGAAATCCATCCCAATCCTCAAGGCCCTAGCGCGTTTCCTCAAAGAAAACGGCTATGGCCCACTGCCATCAGCAGCGGAAGCCTTGATGAATTAGGCTTTGCTGCGCCGATTATTCCAGCGTTTGAGTGCAATGACGGCCCATACGGCCTCAACCAATCCAAACGGCCAAGCCCCCTGCAGGAAGCCATAGGTTGAACCAAGCGCACAGGCGATGGCAAAGAGGAAGACGAACCAATGGCTGCGCTCTTCCAAAGTATAAGTGATGAGCATCATTGAAACGGAGATGAGGCCGAAAAGGGTGAGGGTGTCCATTTTTGTTCGGTCTTTGGTCCAGTTATTGCGTCAAACTCATTTTGCATCGACTATCAAACTTCAGCCTGATCATTTTTTTGATCAACCCATTGTTTAAAATCGTCATGCCCGCGAAAGCGGGCATCTGCGTTTTGTGACACAAAAAACAGAGAGTCCCGCTTTCGCGGGAATAATGTTTTTTTGGTAAATGTATAATAGGTTCGCTTATACTTCTTATCCCAACAAACCTTCAGCCTTCATCGCGGCTTGCACGGAAGGCCGCGTTGCCATCATTTTCATGTAGCGGGCGATGTTTTTCCATTTCTTGACATCAAGCCCAACCCAGCCGCCCCAGTTCATAACCGTGAAAGCATAAGCATCAGACACGCTGAAAGACTTGCCGCCGATGAACTTGGTCTTGGCCAATAATCCATCAACAAAATCCAAACGCTTTGACACGCGCTCGATTGTCATTTTGCGGGCTTCTTCAGGCAGAGCTTTATTGAACAATCCGCCAATGCCCTTGTGCAATTCTGATGCGATGAAGTTTAATGTCTCCATGGTGCGGTAGCGCGCCATAGTGCCGGCCTTTGGCAGCATCTTGGTGGCTTTGGCCTTGTCGGCCAAATATTGCAGTATGGTAGACACTTCAGTCAGCACTTCGTCTTTTTTAATTTCAAGAGTTGGCACATAGCTTTTGGCGTTGATCTTGTTAAAATCTTTGCCGCCATCGGTTTTCTTGGTGCCCAGGTCCACTTTTTCAATAGCGAATTTCTTGCCGAGCTCATTGAGCAAAATATGTGGGGCCATGGAGCATGCGCCCGGTGCGTAATACAATTTCATGAGACGAATCCTTATTGTTGTAATGAAACACAGATAACGCCTTTAATGGAAACATTACAAGTTACATTAAGTGGTGTCCCCAAATATTTTGATAAAACTGGCTTTCAGCGCGTCGTCGAGTTTCACCATGGTTGTATTCATACCAAGATCAGCAAGGCTGGTCACGCCATGTTGAGTTACTCCACAAGGTACGATGCCTTCAAAATGTGAAAGGTCAGGATTAACGTTGAGCGAGAGGCCGTGAAACGTAATGCCTTTGCGAACGCGAATGCCGAGTGCGGCAATCTTATCTTCGCGCTGGCCACGTTGCACCCAAACCCCAACGCGGTCTTCGCGGCGCTCACCGATGATGTCGAGATCCGCCAGCGTAGCAATAATCACATCTTCTAAACCCGCCACAAAGGCGCGCACATCATTGCCGCGTTTTTTAAGATCAAGCATTACATAAGCCACGCGTTGGCCGGGCCCATGGTAAGTGTATTGCCCGCCGCGCCCCGTTTCATAAACTGGAAAGCGTGTTGCATCCACAA
>JAYTSN010000407.1:0-7816 GCA_043745625.1 Aestuariivirga sp.
TTTAAAACTTTCATAGCTTCCGCAATGGCTTGTGCAATATTTGGCGCAAGTTCAAAGGCCCCTAAAGCCTGTGGATAAATCCAAATCACTTCAGCCGCATCGCTGCCGGCCACTGCCTCACCAGAGATATAGTGTCCGGCAAAGCAAGTGATCGCATAAATCAAAACATGATCACGCTTTACTTCAAACGGCCCCATGGCATGAACCAAATTTGCCACAACTTGCGTCTCTTCTAACAATTCGCGCACCGCCGCTGCCTCGGCCGTCTCACCAAGCTCAATTTTCCCGCCCGGCAAACTCCACAGGCCTTTGCCCGGATTCTTGCCGCGCTTAATCAGCAGAATTTTACCGTCGCGCCAAACGCAAGCTGATGCACCTAGAATTGGTTGTGTCATATTGCTATGATCGCCTCATGTGTGGTCTCTATAGTTTTCGTAAACCGGCCGATGAAGCAAGAGCTTTGTTTCAATATTTGGAACAGGCAGATTTCCCGCCGCGCCAATACGTAACGCCGGGCAGCCCCATTGCCGTCGTGCGAACGGGTTTAGATCATCAACGCCATTTTGAATTGGTGCGCTGGGGCTTTGTTCCAAGCTGGGCCAAAGAAATCCAGCCGCGTCCTTTGATCAATGCCAGAGCCGAAACTGTTTACGATAAACCGAGTTTCAAAAACGCGATCCGCCGCCGCCGCTGTCTGTTTCCTGTTGACGGTTTTTATGAATGGGAAGGCGATGTGCCTGGCAAAAAATGCCCTTACTTTATCCATCGTCCCGATAATGGCCTGTTCGCTTTCGGCGGCATTTGGGAACATTGGCAAAGTGCTGATGGCTCTGAACTTGAAACTGCGGCGATGCTGACGACTGATCCCAATTTGTTGATTTCCACCATCCACGACCGCTGCCCCGTGGTGATTCATCCTCAAGACTTTGATCGCTGGCTCGATGGTGCAGAAGAAAATGTGAAAGATTTACTCAAACCACCGCCCGATGATTATTTCGCCATGGAACCCACAGTGATCGCGCGAAATGCACCACCACCAAAACCCAAAGATAATCCACCATCGTCGGGTCAAATGGGTCTATTATAATTGAATGACCAAACACCTCCGCATCCTTCAGCCTCACAAAAATATCTACGCCTATTATGATGGCCGCGTGCCGGGTTACCGCTTTATGGAGCAGGACAATTGGGTCGATAACGGCGCGTTATCGCTTGGCATCGCCAGCTATGCTATCGTCGATGGCCATGAAGCACTGGTTTACGACACGCATTGTTCGAATGATTACGCCCGCGCCATTCGCGAGCACTTAAGTACTATCGGCATAACCAAATTCACCGTGCTCCTCAGCCATTGGCATCTTGATCATGTGGCCGGAACCGAAGTGTTCAGAGATTGCCCCATCATCGCAAACCAACGCACTGCCGATCATTTGGCAAAACATAAATCAGCAATTGAGGATGGAACCGACCATGGCCTTCCCGTCATCAATCCACTCATCATGCCCACCCAAACTTTTTCGAAGTCGATGAATTTCAAACTCGGCTCGCTTGATTTGCAATTCTTCGAATTCAACATCCACAGCGATGATGCATCGGTCGTGTGGATAGCAGAGCAGGGCGTCTTGCTGGCGGGTGACACAATGGAAGACCCAGTCACTTATGTCGGCGAACCCGAACATATGAACACTCACCTCGCTGATCTCGATCACATCTGGGCACTTGGTCCCACCCACATCCTGCCCAATCATGGCCATGCCGATGTGATCGCCAAAGGTGGCTATGGCAAAACCCTAATCCGCGCCACGCAGCAATATATCCGCATGCTGAAACGCATGGCCACCGAACCGGAATTACGCGACCAAGACTTGCGCCATGTTATCGCCGGACCACTCGAAGCAGGCTGGGTGAATTATTTTGAGCCTTATGAAGCGGTCCACAAATCGAATGTGGAGTTGGTTTTGAAGGCGAAGTTGAATTAACGGCATAAATCACCCTTCCCCCGTCGGGGGAAGGTGGCGCTTTTGCGCCGGATGAGAGCCGCAGCGGAGCGAGGACAATTTATACCCGGAGTCTAATTTTGAGGCGCGACTCGTGTTGCTGCGGCAAAGTCGCCGCAGCCCTCATCCGTCACTTCGTGACACCTTCCCCCGACGGGGGAAGGGTGTTCCATTCATCCAGATATGCACTGCCTACAAGTGTGAATTTGAATTCAACCAATCTTCTTGCCCAGACTCATCACGGCATTTGTTTCAAAGCCAATCGCCTTATAAAACCCAAGTGCCGCCTCGTTTTCATTGCGGATCATCAAATTGATTTTCCACACGCCAAGTTCTTTTAAATAAGTCTCCGCCGCAACAACCGCAGCGCGCCATCGAAATCTATAACTGGATCATTCCATTCGCGCGTCAGTCCGCAAGCCTGCCAAAGCGCAATCACAGCATCGCGATCAGCAGACTTTGCCTTTCGAAACCTCACGGCGGCAAAACCTTGCCTGGGTTCATGATGCCCTTGGGATCAAGCATCGCCTTCAACCCGCCCATCATCTCCAACTCAACAGGTGATTTAATTCGCAACATATCATTGCGCTTCAATTGCCCAATGCCATGCTCGGCGCTAATCGATCCGCCGTGTTTCAGCACCACATCAAACACCACCCAATTAAGTGCGTGCCATCGGTTCAAAAACTTCTGTTTATCCATGCCCACCGGTTGCGTGACATTAAAATGCATATTGCCATCACCCATATGGCCAAAGCACATCACGCGGGCATCGGCCATAAACCCATGCACCGCCACGGTGGCCTCTGCTATGAACGCTGGGATATGTGAAACCGGCACCGACACATCATGCTTAATTGACCCACCTTCATGGCGTTGCGACTCCGGCATCAATTCCCGAACAGCCCAAAGTGCTTGGCGCTGGGCCTCTGATTGCGCGATGGACGCGTCAGTCACGATCCCCATCTCCATTGCTTTTTCCAAAATGGTTTCAAAACTGCCGGGCACAGCATCGGCCAGTTCCGTCAACACAAACCAAGGCGACGGCGAAATAATGGGATTGGTGATGCCCATATGCTTCACAGTAAAGCCCAAGCCAATCTCCGGCATCAACTCAAACGCCACAGCACGGTTGCCACTTTCATTTTTCACCAGCGCCAGCAGATCAACCGCAGCTCGCGGAGAGGGCACAGCGATGAAAGCCGTGTCATGGCGGCGCGGCTTTGGATAAAGCTTCAAAACGGCGGCAGTGATGATCCCCAGCGTACCTTCCGCACCAATGAAGAGGTTCTTCAAATCATAACCTGCATTATCCTTGCGCAGCTTCTTCAACCCATTCCAAATGCGCCCATCGGAGAGCACAACCTCAAGCCCCAAACACAAATCGCGCGTGTTGCCATAGGCCAAAACATTAAGTCCGCCTGCATTGCTGGAAAGATTGCCACCAATGCGACATGAACCTTCAGACGCAAGACTGAGTGGAAACAGACGGTCAACAGCATCGGCAGCATTCTGCACATTCTTCAAAATGCATCCAGCTTCCACCGTCATTGAATAATCATCGGCATCAACCGAAATAATTTTCGTCATCCGGTCGAGCGAAAGCAATATTTCTGGCCCCGTCGGCATCTGCCCACCAACTAAACCAGTGTTGCCAGATTGGGCAACAATGGCCGTGTTGGTTTCGTATGCGACTTTTAAAATACGCGAAACTTCATCGGTGTTGGCAGGCCGCAAAACCAAAGGCGAAGTGCCCGGCCAAAGGTCACGCCACTCGCGCATATAGGGTGCCATATCAACGACGTTGCTGATTGCATTCTTCTCGCCGACGATAGTGATGAAGCGTTGCAGAGTTTCTGGCGTGGGCATCATCGCGGAGCTGCTGCGCGTTTCAGGCGATCATTAATCGCCTCACCTAAACCACTCATCGGGATGGGTGCCACTCCAATGCGTTCTGGCTTTCCTGCGTCCAATTCGTGGAGCATGCGAAATAGATTTGCAGCGGCCTCAACCACATCACCCGACGGTGAAAGATTATGTGCTGAGTTAAATTTCCCGAACCCCAAATAAGCCTCGCCATTAATAGCAACATCCGCATTCAAGCGCATCGCCGCATGCGGAGCATAATGGCTTTCCATCTGCCCCGGCGAATGCATCACATCGCCTTCAGCATCAAGCAACCCAAACCCCAATGCACTTTCAATAACGTCACGCGCCAAACCGCCGGGCCGGAGCAATGTCGCCTTGCCATCAAAAAAACCAACCACCGTGGACTCAACTCCAACAGCACAGGGCCCACCATCCAGCACCATCGAAACCTTCGCCCCCAACCCATCACGAACATGCTGCGCCGTTGTTGGGCTAATGCGGCCTGACGGATTGGCTGAAGGCGCTACAACAGGTTTTCCAACCGCCCGCAATAATTCCAAAGCAATCGGATGCTGCGGCACACGAATGGCCAGAGACGGCAAACCGGCCGATGCGAGCAAAGAAACATTGCACGTGCTCCACCGTGGAACCACCAAAGTCAAAGGCCCCGGCCAAAACCGCGCCGCCAATTTGAGTGCATCAGCCGAAAACTCTCCGAGCGCAAAAGCCGCCTCAACATCAGTCACATGCGAAATCAGGGGATTGAATGTGGGCCGACCCTTGGCCGCATAAATCCGCGCCACGGCTTTATCATCGGTCGCCAGCGCACCCAGCCCGTAAACCGTCTCGGTCGGGAAGGCTACCAATGCCCCACTCAAAAGCAGGTCGGCGGCTTTTGAAATGTCTTTGGCGCTGATCATCTGTGCCCTATAGCATCACATAAACTTTTCAGCTACCCAGCACAAATGTCCACAATCGTTTTCTCCCACCCCGCCAGCCTGGCGCATGTCACCCCCGACGGCCACCCCGAACGGATCGACCGCATCCGCGCGGTGCATGATGTTTTGCGCTCGCCCCATTTTAAATCCATCGTCAACCGCGAAGCCCCCTTGGGTCGCGCGGAAGACATCATCCGCTGCCATACTGAGGAGCACTACCAAAAAATCCTCAGCGCTGCACCAGAAGAGGGTTTTGAGTATTTAGACTCGGACACCGTCATGTCGCCTGGCACTTTGCCCGCTGTGCTGCGCTCTGTCGGTGGGGCCACTGCAGCGGTCGATGCCGTTTTCAAAGGTGAAGCACCAAACGCCTTTCTTGCCATGCGCCCGCCCGGCCACCATGCCGAACACAACCGCGCCATGGGCTTCTGCTTTTTCAACCATGCCGCCATCGCCGCGTTTTATGCGCGCGCCAAATATGGTGCTGAGCGCGTCGCTGTGATTGATTTCGATGTGCATCACGGCAATGGCACACAGGATATTTTCTGGTCAGATAAAGACATGTTCTACGGCTCCACCCACCAAATGCCGCTCTACCCTGGCACGGGTGCAGTGAGTGAAACGGGCGTTGGCAACATTTTCAATGCGCCGCTGCGCGCTGGCGATGGCGGCGCGCAATTCCGCGAAGCCATGTCGACAAAAATCTTGACCAACTTGAACGCCTTCGAACCAGACCTTGTGATCATCAGCGCAGGCTTTGATGCCCATGTGCGCGATCCATTGGGCAGCTTGGAATTGGTCGAAGAAGATTTCGCATGGGCCACATTACAACTCATGGAAATTGCCCAGACCCATTGCGAAGGCCGCGTTGTTTCCATTCTTGAAGGCGGCTATGATTTGCAAGGGCTGGCAGGCGGCGTTGGTGCGCATCTCGCGGCTTTAATGCATGGCTCGGCGATTATGGGCGATGACGAAGATTTCGAAGAACAGGACGAAGATTGAACATGGCCGAGGAACCCGACTTTAAATCACTTTCTTTCGAAAAGGCATTGGCGACGCTTGAAGAAATTGTAGCCAAGCTTGAATCAGGCCGCGTGGATTTGGAAGAATCAATCAAGATTTACGAGCGCGGCGAAGCCCTGCGCAAACATTGCGAAACCAAATTAGCTGAAGCCGAAGCCCGCATTGAAAAAATTACGCTCGGAGCCAACGGCAAGCCAACAGGCACAGCGCCTTTAGACGTCGAGTGATCCGCCAACGTTTAGACGAAGCTCTGGTCGCGCGCATGCTCTATCCAAGCAGAGCCCGTGCGCGCGATGCTGTGCTGCGGGAGTTGGTACAAGTGGATGGCGAACCAGCAAGAAAACCATCGCAAATGGTTTTATCAGATGCCAAGCTGACAATCACCGACGAAGGCAGCCAGTACGTTTCGCGTGCTGCCTTGAAACTTGTTCACGCGCTCGATTATTTCCAAATTAAAGTTGAGGGCCGCACATGTCTCGACATCGGCGCATCAACCGGCGGTTTTACCGAGGTGCTGTTGGAGCGCGGCGCTAAACACGTCTTTGCCATTGATGTTGGCCACAGCCAAATGATGCTGCGCGATGACCGGATAACTTTGCATGAGGGCCTGAATGCACGCGATTTAGAAGCCGAACATATATCAGAAGATGTATCATTGATCACCTGCGACGTGAGCTTCATCCCGCTCCGCATCGCGCTGCCAGCTTCATTAAATTTAATGAAACCCGGCGCGCATCTCATCGCACTCATCAAGCCGCAGTTTGAAGTGGGCAAAGATGGTGTGGGCAAAGGTGGCATTGTGAAAGACAAAAACGCTTATGAGCGCGTGAACCAAGAAGTTTCGCAGTTCCTCATCGGTTTGGACTGGACTGTTAAAGGCGTTGTACCTTCACCCATGGAAGGTGGCGATGGCAACCAAGAATTTTTGATCGCCGCCGAAAAATTATAAGTTAAGCGCTTTCACTTTCAAACGGTAAGCATGCAGCAGAGGTTCGGTGTAGCCATTTGGCTGTGCCTCTCCCTTGAAAATCAAATCGCAAGCCGCTTGAAACGCCAGCGAGTTTTCAAAATTATCCGCCATCGGACAATAAAGCGCATCGCCAGCGTTTTGTTGATCCACAACCTTTGCCATGCGTTTCAAAGTATCCAGCACTTGGCGTTGAGTGCAAACACCATGTTTCAACCAATTAGCAATATGCTGCGATGAAATGCGAAGCGTTGCGCGGTCTTCCATCAGTCCCACATTGTTGATGTCTGGCACCTTCGAACAACCCACACCCTGGTCAACCCAACGCACCACATAACCAAGCAAACCTTGGGCGTTGTTATCGAGTTCGCTTTGAATATCAGCAGCACTCCAGTTGGGACGCTGCACCACAGGTACAGAAAGAATGTCATCCAGCTTCGCGCGTGCGCGACTTTTCAATTTCTCTTGAATCGAGCTAACGAGCACTTGATGATAATGCGTGGCATGGAGCGTGGCCGCCGTGGGCGAGGGCACCCATGCGGTGTTCGCACCCGCCTTTGGATGTGCAATTTTCTGTTCCAGCATCATCGCCATTTTATCAGGCATCGCAAACATGCCCTTGCCAATCTGCGCCTTGCCCGGCAGATGACATGCAAGACCAATATCAACATTCCAATTTTCATAAGCCTGGATCCAAGTGGCCGATTTCATATCGCCCTTGCGCAACATCGGCCCCAAATTCATTGAGGTGTGAATCTCATCGCCGGTACGATCGAGAAAACCAGTGTTGATAAAGAAAACACGATCCTTAGCCGCCCGGATGCATTCTTTGAGATTAATGGTGGTGCGCCGCTCTTCATCCATAATGCCGATTTTCAAAGTGTTGGGCTTCATGTTAAGCGCTTCTTCAACACGACCAAATATCTTACAGGCAAATGCCACTTCATCTGGCCCATGCATCTTTGGCTTTACGATATAAACTGAACCTGTGCGCGAATTCATGCCCTTGTCATGCAACGCGA
>JAYTSN010000408.1:0-2688 GCA_043745625.1 Aestuariivirga sp.
ATTAAAATCAGATATTTGGCTAGAGAAACAAATATTGTTTGAAACCAATACCCAAAATTACAAAAAAGATGTGTGAATATGATAGCGGCCTTCGCCGGGGTGACGAAACTTGGTGTTAATTGATCGCATTTGAACAACCGATGCTCTAAGTCGCAGCCATGAACACAATTGCCAAACCAACGCCATGGTATTTTCTTGCTATCACCGTTTTGATCTGCGGTTGCTGTGTGGCGATTGTTAATTTCGGCGTACGCTCAACCTTTGGCCAATTTACCTTGCCGATTTCGCAGGCCTATAGCTGGCCCCGCGAAACATTTTCATTTGCATTGGCTGTTCAGAACTTAATGTGGGGCATTGCAACGCCTTTTGCCGGTGCGATGGCCGATCGTTATGGTTCGGCGCGCGTGCTGATGATTGGCGCAATTATATATGCCATCGGCGTTGTGGGCATGGCTTATGCGGGCACACCGATGTTGTTTAATCTTGCCGCTGGCCTATTTGTAGGCGTTGGCATTGCGCTCTCATCTTTTGGAATTGTTATGGCCGCTTTGGGCCGCATTGTGCCGCCTGAAAAAAGATCATGGGCTTTTGGTTTGGCCACTGCTTCGGGTTCGCTTGGACAATTCATTTTCTCTCCACTCACAGGCGCAATGCTGTCAGTCTATAGCTGGCATACTGTGCTGCTGATTTTGGCAGCCTCATCATTGCTGATTGTCCCCTTCGCCATGCCATTGCTTGTACAAAACTCAACAGGCAGTAAAGCCAATGCGGGTGAAACTGATTTGACCATGAGCCAAGCTGTCAAGCTGGCATTCGGGCATCGTTCTTATTTGCTATTGGTCGCAGGCTTTTTCGTATGCGGTTTCCAACTGGCATTCGTCACCGTGCATCTGCCGCCCTACCTCGCCGAACACGGAATTACCAAAGAATTTGCAGGTTTGGCGATGGGCCTCATCGGCTTGTTCAATGTGGTGGGTTCCTACACTGCTGGCATATTGGGTGGCCGCAACGACAAGCGCTTTCCACTCAGTGCCATCTATTTGCTTCGGGCTATCGCAACAGTAGCATTCATCAGCTTTCCGATCACACAAGTCAGCACTTTGCTGTTTACTGCCGTGTTGGGGTTCCTGTGGCTTTCCACCGTGCCCTTCACCATGCAACTTGTCATCGTGATGTTTGGCACACGCTATATGGCAACACTCTATGGCTTCGTGTTTTTAAGCCACCAGATCGGCTCGTTCCTCGGCGTATGGTTGGGCGGCAAGCTTTATGATGTATTTGGATCTTATAATCCGGTGTGGTGGATGAGCGTGGGGCTGGGTGTGTTTGCATTCCTCGTACACCTGCCGATCCGTGAGGCAAAGGCCCCAGCCTTTGCAGTGGCGTGAATTACCCATCGCATAAATTCGCGCTCACATTCTTTACATCTGTTATAGCGCTGTGGCTCAACATCTGTTATAGCGCTGTGGCTCATCGCCATGGCTATCATCATGAGAGCTAGTGCTTTATCGCCCGAAGCAAGCGGAACGATGCTCGCCGTTTTCGAACCTAACACACCTTCAGACATTGTATTCGCATCGATTGTTAACGCCGGCGCCAAACCCATCCGCCAAACCAGCTTTGGATTCATCTGGGTGGTAACGTCCGATGAGGTCGGCTTAGCGGGAAAGCTGAAAGCCAATGGTGCCATTGGCAGCTACCGCAATTTACCACTCAGCCCGACGATTGCAGGCTGTTTTGCACTGGCCGATGCAAAGGTGGCAGAAGCATTTCAATAATGCGGCGGCGGTGGCTCTGGCGTGTTCCGCCCTTGATCTACATTCTGAAACTCTTCAATCAAGCGTCTGATTTGACTCTCTAAATGCTCAATGCGTTTCCACTGCGCAGTGATCACTTCGTTGAGTTCTGTGATCGTCTGCTCTTGATGAGCAAAGCGGATTTCCAAAGCATCCAAGCGCGACGTTTCACTCATTCCATTCTCCAAACCAAAAGGGCCCGCATTTCTGCGAGCCCCTTCAAAATACATGAAATCACGAATTAACGTGAATAGAATTCCACCACGAGGGCTGGCTGCATTTGCACGGGATATGGAACGTCAGTCAGTGTCGGAATGCGGGTCAGCTTCGCTGTGCCCTTGCCGTCCAACTCAACGTAATCTGGAACATCGCGTTCAGCAGAAGCTTGAGCTTCCAGAACCGAAGCCATTTCCTTGGCTTTCGCGGTCAACTCAACCACATCGCCAACCTTCAAACGAATGGAAGCGATCGTAATGCGCTTGCCATTCAGTTTCACGTGGCCGTGGCTCACGAGCTGGCGGGCAGCAAACACAGTGGAAACCCACTTGGCGCGGTAAACCAGCGCGTCAACACGGCGCTCGAGCAAACCAATCAGGTTTTCAGAGCTATCGCCCTTCATGCGCAGCGCTTCGGCATAACCGGCGCGGAACTGCTTTTCACTGATATTGCCGTAGTAACCCTTGAGCTTTTGCTTGGCGCGCAGCTGCGTGCCGAAATCTGAAACTTTGCCCTTGCGGCGTTGACCATGTTGGCCAGGGCCATATTCACGCTTGTTCACGGGGCTCTTGGGGCGGCCCCAAATATTTTCACCCAGACGACGATCAATTTTATACTTGGCGCTTAAACGCTTTGTCATTTACGGTTCTCCGATAAGATTAATGGAAACCCACCC
>JAYTSN010000409.1:0-2687 GCA_043745625.1 Aestuariivirga sp.
TTCAAAGCGTGATGGCCATCAGTGATAATCCTCCATTTTCTGAAACAACTTAGACATCCACTTTGCGCTTGGCGTATTGCCAAGGCGTAAACGTGTTAAATGGGGTGGCACCGCAATTCCCAGAATCACATCCACAGAATTATGCAATGGTCCCTTCACGGAAAAGGTGCCCCAAAGGGGCGGAGGCGGGACACGCCGCCGCCTATTGCTTCACCACCATCAAACCGCCCGGCCCAACTGCCACCATCCAGATTTCGTCAGGCCCGGCGGTGAAGCTTTCCTTGGCATTCTTGCTCACCACGGTGATGTTGCCGGGTTTTACCTCCAGCGTGGGGCCGTCGGGGGCTTTGGCACCTTGGCCCGGGGTCATTTTCACATGTTTGCCGGCCACAACAACATCGGCGGGATTGTCTGACATATTGCCGAAGACCAGTTTCACCATGCCGGGCTTTGGGGCGAGCGGTGAGGCGGCGGCCTTGGCCTTTTCCGTGACCGTAAGTTCCGCATCCGTCATATCGCCATTGCGTTTCAGGCTCAGCGTGGCGGGGCCGTCTGGCGCTGTGAACTTAAGATCGGCAGCGTCGTTGCTCACTTTGGCGCTGTCTTCCTTCCAGTTCTTCTTGGCCAATTCCGCGCGATAGAAGGCCACGATGTCGGGCACACTGTTGGGCGCTGAAAAATTCACAGCATGGCTGAACTGGGTTCTGGTGGCGCCCATATTGCCCAACCCGTCTGGAATGGGCAGGCCATCTTTGTCAATCGCCACAAGTGGCGGTGCTGCAGCAGCAGCGTCGGCTTGTTCTGTGGTCTTGCCCTCAAGCAGCGAGCCATCAGCCGTCACCATGGCCTTGTTGCCCATCATCATCACCGTGACATTAAGCATTTTCTCACCCTTCATGAAGGTGAGAACGGCCATGTTTTCTTTGTTGATGACCGCAGCTTGTTCCGCAAGCCCCATCTTCTTGGCCAGGCTGCGATAAAACTCAGAGAGGTCTTTGACGGACTTGGCGCTGTTGAATTGCAGCGATCCGGCGTCGGCTTCATATTGCACATCGGTTGCATCATCGGGCATCGGCAAGGGCGGCTTTGCTGCATCGGGCGAAGCAGTGGCAGCGGCTGTTTTTTCACTCGCGTCTGGCGCTGCGGCCCCTGCAGTTGCACCCGGCAGTGTGGAAGCAGCTACCGGCATGGGCTTTATGGCATCACCTTGATGGGCGAGCACCTCGCCCGAGGTTATAAAGTCTGATCCTTTGCCAGAGGTGGTGATGTTCAAAATTACAGAGCCTTCGCCCTTATCGAAGCGCAGGGTTTCCTGATTGTCGGTTTCGACGAGAGGCTCCTTTTCCTCCCAACCATCGGCTTTGAGCTTGTCGCGGTAAAAGGCCGTCAGATCCTTGAAGTCGGATTGAGATGTGTAAGCCAGATGGCCCGTGTCTGGGTTATATTCCAAGCCAAAGGCATCAGCGGGTATGGGCAGCGGAAGCTTGAGGCCGCCGAGCGGCGCAATTGCCTGGCCCGCAACAGCAGACCATGAGCCGAACTGCGCGCAAGCAGAGACAACGAGCGTGAATGCGAGAACACGCCAAACGGGCTTGAGCATAGACATGAGTAAACCTCCATATGTGCCCCCAAAGCAACGTTAAGGCCGTCGATTTGGTAAGTCAAGCTGAGGAGGGAGTTTGGGGTTGAGGACTCTTTATGTCTCACATTGGATCCATCGCCTGATTTCAGAAATGCAAATAGCACAGCGGAAACAATTGTAAGTGATCCCAAGGATTACGGTGCCACCGCATTTAATTGGTCAACCCGCAGCTCACGCTGCAACACCCAACCGCTTCACCTTGATCTTCTTTTCATGTTTGCGTGCGGTAGCTAGAGGTCTTGGGTGGTTTGCATGCGGCATAGGGTGTCGGCTCTCAGGCCAAAGGTGTTTTCGAAGCGTGATGGCCATCAGTGATAATCCTCCATTTTATGAAACAACTTAGACATCCACTTTGCGCTTGGCGTATTGTCAAGGCGTAAACGTGTTAAGTGGGGTGGCACCGTAATTCCCAAGGCAAGGTCGATGGCCCATCCAGATGAGTGTGCTTTAAGCGTGAAACAGTTTGTCAGTTCTTTGGATAAGGCCCGCCCACAAATACTTGAGTGGCTCCGTCAAGTTCTTGTGCTTCAAACATGACCCAACCCACCTGGGCATCTCTGAATTTTGCCTCGAAGTAGTTCTCTTTCGATCTTGCGTCCTCTTCTTTCCAGCCCATTGATTTGTATTTTCCACGATAGAAATCAACAAGCGTTGTGAGCCTTTGCGGCGTTTCAAATCTCAAAACTATCCCTTTTGAATAACTGATCTTGGCCGCATCCGGTGGCATCGGGATTGCGGGATCAACATCACCCACTTTTGCATATTTTGGCCCGCTATCTAATTTCACAGCTCCCGCAGGCGGCGAGTTAGTGAAAGCCGGGATGGAAGAGAAAGTGGTGTGTTCTTCGTACCCGATATTGCCCTTTTCGTCTTTCAGGAAGCCATCAACCGCAATAAGCACATGGGTCTTGGCGTCGGCCCTGGCGGTATATTGCTGTTGGTTTTTGCCGTCGGTAGATTTCCAGACCAGTTTGATCTCAGTGCCATCGTTGCTGCACTCAGTGGCCGGGGCTGGCGGCAAGCGGAATAGGAGTGTGTCTGGCAG
>JAYTSN010000410.1:0-7807 GCA_043745625.1 Aestuariivirga sp.
ACTTTGCGTGACTACGGCCGCATTGGCCAGATGGTATTGTCGGGCGGCGCTGGCATCGTGCCTTCCACTTGGATTGAAACCACACGGAACGGCGATCACGCAAATTTTCCCGAACCCTACAACATGGCCCTTCCGCAAGGTGCCTATCACAACAAGTGGTGGATTGAAGATCCCAAGTCACGCAACCTCATGGCACGCGGGGTATTTGGCCAGTGGATTTACATCGACTTTGCTCATGAGATGGTGATCGTGAAGCTTTCGAGCTGGCCAGATTTCTTGAACACAAAATTTGCAATTGCCACATTGAATGCGGCCCATGCCATTGCCGCTGAACTTTAATCTGCCAGAAGTGCGCGCGAAATAATGTTCCGCTGGATCTCGGACGTGCCTTCATAAATCCGCATGATGCGCGCGTCGCGCACATAGCGTTCCACATCATAGCTCTGCGTAAAGCCGTAACCGCCATGAATTTGCAGCGCCGTGTCGGTCACGCGGCCTGCCATTTCAGATGCAAATAATTTCGCCATTGAAGCTTCCAATGAATAGCGTTGGCCCTTCACGCGTTTGTGGATGGTGTTCAAGCATAGCCCGCGCGCAGCAGCGATGTCGGTTGCCATATCAGCCAGCATCCATTGCAGCCCTTGATAGCTGGAGATGTTAACCCCGCCCATTTTCCGCGTCTTGATCCAATCGCGTGCAGCGGCATAGGCGGCCTCGGCAATGCCCACTGAACACATGGCAATATCGATGCGGCCTGCGTCCAAAGTTTTCATCGCAGTGCGAAGGCCTGAGCCTTCCTCGCCTAAGATATTTGAGGCAGGCACTTTCACGTCAACTGAAAATTCAAATGCATGGGCACCGCGAAGCCCCATGGTAGGTTCGGGCTTTCCCAACGTGATGCCGCTGTCTTTCTTCTCTACCACAAAAGCCGAAATGCCCTTGCCGCCTGCGGCAGGGTTGGTTGAGGCATAGATTACGAAAATATCAGCATAGCCCGCATTGGAGATGAAATGCTTGGTGCCTTTGATGTGATAATAGTCGCCCTCGCGCGTGGCTTTCGTTACCATTGATGCGGGGTCAGAGCCTGCTGTTGGTTCTGTTAATGCAAATGCGCCCAGGGCTTGACCTGAGGCCAGTTGGGGCAAATATTTTTGGCGCTGTTCTTGGCTGCCGCCAAATTTGATTGAGTCACTCGCCAAAAAATGCGCTGACACAAATGAACCTGTGGACGCGCATGTGCCGGAAAGTGTGGTCATGCATTCCAAAAAAGTAAATGCATCCAGCCCCATCCCGCCATATTCGGATGGCAGGTTCAGGCCCATAATGCCCATCTCGTTTAAAGATTTACGGTGGAAGTTTGATGAGCGTGATTGTTGGTCGGTATTGCGCGCTTCAGGCCCGATCACGGTTTTGCAAAAATCAGTAATGGAATCCACCACAGATGTATCGAATAGTTCGGCATTAAAACGAGTCATTTTGTCTTCCAGCAGAGTTCACGAATTGAGGTTCCATGTTCATCCAGTTTTGGGGCCGGCGCAAGCGGCGCGATTGTAGCGCCTGAAAATTTCACGGGCTGGCGTTGTGGGGCAATATTGCCCACCAGCGCATTGGCCTGCTTTGCATCCAGCACTTCAGCAGCGGGCACACCAGCAGCCAGCAATAATTCAACCGCCTCATGTGCACTGCGCCCCGCCGACCAGTTTTCAATATGTGCGCGCAAAGCGCCTTCATTTTGAAAGCGCAATTCATCGGCTGCAAATAGCGGATCAGAAAGTATCAATGGCTCGTCAATCACAATGGCCAAAGCCTTCATCAGTTTATCGTTCAGCACCGCCAACATAAACATGCCGTCCCGCGCTTTAAATGCGCCAAAGGGGGCCGAGATCGGATGGCGATTGCCGACCCGGCGCGGTGCCTTTCCAGATGCGAATAACCGTGCGGCCACCAGCGGCTGCAAGGCCAACATGCTGCTCATCATGCTCACATCCAAATGCTGGCCGATGCCCGTGGCGTGGCGTTGGTTCAACGCCGCCAAAATCGCCCAAGATGCAAACAGGCCGGAGACAACATCGGCCACCGACTCGCCAATTAAAGTAGGCGGGCCATCTGGCTCTCCGGTCACCGACATGATGCCGCTCATTGCCTGCACGATGATGTCATAAGCGGGTCGCTGCGCCATGGGGCCGGTTTGGCCAAAGCCAGAGATTGAAGCGTAAACGAGTTTGGGGTTAGTGATCGATAGCGCCTCATATCCAATGCCCAATTTCGCTGCTACACCCGGCCTGAAATTTTCGACCACCACATCGGCGTTGGTCGCCAGCCTCAAGGCCACTGCGCGGTCAGCATCCAAGCTGAGATCCAGCACCAGCGACCGCTTGCCGCGATTCACCGTTTCAAACAACGAACTTGATCCATCGTCGAGAAACGGCCCAATATGCCGGTAATCATCACCTTGTGGCGGCTCAATCTTGATCACATCCGCGCCAATATCGGACAGCATGGCAGTGCAATAAGGCCCTGAAAGTACACGGGTGAAATCGAGAATTTTGATATTCGAAAGAGGTTCCATAAACTCATATCAGCATGGTTGCGAATGATGCGCCAGTTAACCTGCCGGCAAACCCAAACCCACTAACAGTACATATTAGAGTTCAGGCCAGTTCTAAAACAGGGTTTTGCTCTTTAACCTCGCGCGCGGATATATCCCCTTCGCGTATGCTTGTGGAATCAAGGAATAAGTGTCATGAATGAGGGATGGAAAAAATCAAACGCGCCGGCATTTGGCTCTGGGATCACGGCAACGATGTCCTTTCTTACGGAGGATGGATTTTGAGTTTTAGTATCCCCGCGTGGTTTGGCCACATAACAGATTGGGTATCAGCATATGGCCCTATTGGCTGGGTTGTTTGTGGTTTTGCAGGGCTTTTAGCGTTTGTGTTAAGTGCTGCCATTTGGTCGTTTGCCAGAGCAAAATTTGTTTCAGCTACCATAGCAAGGAATTTTTATCAGACATCAGACAGAATTGATCCAATGAAAACGCATTTTCTGAATCAGCGATTGAATTTAGAGGATTTTTTGCCGCCGGGCGCGGGCTTTGTAGAAGGTAAAACATTTGAGGGTTGTGAACTTATAGGCCCTTTAAATATTTTGACAGTTGATACATTTGTTACGGCGTGTACTTTTGAAGTGGTAGATCATATTATGATTGATATTGAGAAAGCACTTAACATTCGGAATGCACGGATTTTTAAAGATTGCACATTTAAAAAATGCAAATTTTTTCATGTGTCCTTTTTAATAGTGGAAGGTGCATATGAGAATGTTACGATGCAAGGCGGTACAAATTGGATTACATCTACTCCAATAACAAAAGTTCAAAATTCCGTTATTGAAACCGATTTAGGAAAGGCGGAATGATAAAAGAAAAAAGATTTTCTATATTGCTTTCTTCAATGCTCACTAAGCCTCCTAAGCCTTTCGGAAAGAGCGCATCAACACGTCAAACATCAAGTGTGGTTGATGACGCAAGTTATGACGATACTCAAACTCGCAAAGATAAGTCTGCAAGTGTTTCTTCGAAACCCAAATATGTGTCCCCTTGATTGAACGCTGGATGTGAGACCAAAACGACTCAATTGAGTTAGTGTGGACGATACCGCGCACATATTCTTTAGCATCGTGATTTACAGTTTCGTGCTTGTAGCCTTGTGTAGGCAGATTGCGGAATATCTTGGCGCTGTCCGTCATCACATGACTGCCCTCTTGAATGGTTTCAGCAACGTGTTTTGAGGCGGTAAATGTGCCACGGCTTTGAGTGACACGGGTGATAGCTTTGCCTTGGCGTTCGACAGCGCCAAACACAACCGCATTGTCGTCATGGCCTAACTTGTCGCGGCCACCAAAGAACATTTGATCGGCTTCAACAATCGGAGCATCTGGCCCTGAACCGCCTACGGGCGCATCGCCGTCAACCAGCCCATGTATTGGCGGATAAGGTTGCACATGCGCCACGCCGTCTTGTAGGTCACGCCTGTAAGCCTTTGCACCTCTTTAGCGCTCACACCATTACGTGATGATGTAAACAGGTACATGACCTGAAACCACGTTGTGAGAGGCGTTCTAGTGGACTGGAAGGGTGTTCCGGCCATTGGGTGAATGTGGTGGCCGCAATTGCATGTATATGCTGGCATATTTGCCAATTTATGGAACGTGCCATATTGGCCGCATTTTGGGCATACAGTCACAATTCCATAGCGTGTCTTAAACAGGTGATCGAGACATATGTCATCAGTGGCGAATTTTTCCTGAAATTTCTTTAATGTCATTGATTTAGCCATGGTCTCAATCTCCTTTGGTCTTATTTTACGGATTGTTTTGGCATACCTCAAGGGGATATATCCGCTCTCGCGCGGTTTGCATACACGGGGTGCGGAATCAGCGGTGCATTGGTTCGGAATGCAGTCGGTCGGGCCAAACCGCATGCAGTTCAAATCCCTCGACGATAACGGGCGTTTGAAAGGTGAATAAAGGCCGGTGTGTGCTGGCGAGAAGGCGCGCCGGCAAGACCGCAACCAAATCGTCTTGCCGGGATCATAAGGAGAAAATACATGTCGAACAGCGTTCGCAGCGAAATAACTACTCCCTCGATAATGGGAAGCCGATTGATTATTATTTTTATGATCCCGATCCGGGCATCGTTCTCAATCCGCCGGGCACAGACAAGCAGGTTGTTGAAATTCAAGATGCGTGGCCCATTGCCGATAAAATTTCAGTGAACCGCGAAGGCTT
The DNA here is from genome assembly GCA_043745625.1 of Aestuariivirga sp. Classification (GTDB taxonomy): domain Bacteria; phylum Pseudomonadota; class Alphaproteobacteria; order Rhizobiales; family Aestuariivirgaceae; genus Aestuariivirga. The sequence goes on from JAYTSN010000410.1 coordinate 4,789, forward strand.
TGAGATTAAGGCTTTTGGTGGCGGTTTCAGGGACTATGATAATGATGCGGCTGTGAAGTCAGTTTTCTACGATCAGATCATCGACGTTGTAAAATCCCATACAGGTGCCAAGCGCGTTGTGCTCATGGAACTCAAGTATAAAGAACGCACTGGCGAAATCTATGTCATGCGTCATGATCGGCAGCACAAGTGGTATTATTTTCCGCGCATGAAGCCCGACCAAGCGCTGCTTTTGAAAACTTATGATAGCAAAACCGACGGACGCGCGCGCTTCACAGGCCACACCACATTTAAAGATTCCAGCACACCCCCAAACGCCGTCAAACGCGAGTCAATCGAAATCCGGACGATGGCATTTTTCTGAGACTTGGCCTCAGCGAAATCAATAGATAAATGAGGCGAAATTTCTTGCCTCATTTATCCAGATCAACAGGTAAATTATTACATTTTCTTATGCATGGCATCCATAGCGGCACCCATATGGGTCATACAGTCATCAGTCTTATTGTCCTTCATTGATGTTTTAGCCATATCCATGTTTTTCATCGCTTCGTCCATGTTAGGCTTCATCGCGGGGTCTTTCATGGCATCCATTTCGGTTTTCATCATTGCCATTGAAGCATCATCGCACTTCATTTTCATGCTCATCTGGGCCATTCCCATCTGAGCAGAGCAATCTTCCATTTTTTTGTCTTTCATCGCTGTTTTAGCCATGTCCATATGCTTCATGGCCATGTCCTTGTTGGTTTTCATCGCAGGGTCATTCATCGCACCCATTTCTGTCTGCATTTTTGTCATTGAAGCATCATCGCAGGTCATTGCATCCATGGCATTGGCTGGCGCAATCGAAATAAAAGCTAAAGCTGCTGTGCTCAAAATCAATTTATACATGGTGATTTCTCCTAAATTCGGACATTATCGTCCACAAAACTAAATCGGGGCGCAGCAAAATAGTTCCCGTCATCAACAAAAAATTTGCCGATATTGGGACAACTCAATTCTTGGATTTTAGCGACAAGATAATGGACCGCAGTGACAGATGAAATTACGTTGGTCGTGCATTTAATAGATACATCTCACGGGTTTGAAGTCGTGACTGTAGTCAAGTTCCAAATCCAGGCCAAAAATCTGCAGGACGAAACTAATCGTATGCACGGTCACATAATCTTATTGCCACAATCGAGCTTTATTTCCAACCCACCGCCCCAACAAAATTCCAGTCCAACTCTCTCCCCTCGCGGGAGAGAGCCGCTTGTTTCAGGAAAGTGAAACAGGCAAGAGACGAGTGTGTTTGTTGCGAATTTAAAACAATCAGTGTACGGATTATAATACAATTAAATGCACTGACTCCGTAATCTGCATTCATTTGGATGGCTATCGCCAGAAATGCTTCGCATTAATCAGTGTATCGTAATCCTTATGAGCACCCTGCAGCATCAGAATACGCTTTTGCGCCTGCTCTTTTGCCATGGCCCCAATGATAACCTCATTAAGACCGAGTTCGGCCAACAATTCGGCTCCTGTCGCCTGATCGTTCAGATCGCCAAGAGTCGTCTGGAGCGCTTTTAACGCCTTGAAGAATTCTTTCTGTCGATCTTGGGATTTTGTAGCGGGAAACAACGCGCAAAAAAACTCGCTCGCATAGCGAAGCTTCTTGACCTGTAGACGAAGTCTGTGCCGGGTTTCGTCCTCAAGCTTGTCCCAGTGTTGACCGCGCCGCTTAACGCGTCGACGACACCGATCCAGCGCCTTTGAGGCGAAACTATCGATCCTTTGGTCGACAATAGTTGCAAGGCTTCGAGTTCGCCAATTGCCGATTGAGATCCATTCGACAAAATCAAGCAGCAACGTCCGTAAACGGGCAGAGTCGAGTGCATCCTTGGCTTTAACATAAGCTTGCTCGCGCGCCAGCCGCAAAGTCTGTGAATGGGCCGCGTCCGGTGATTGTTTCAGCAGCACATCGAGATTGCGTCCCTTGTCTAGTTCACCGGAAATCCAGCGCAGATTGTCCATAAAATATTCGAATCGGTCGTCGGCAAGCATGTCCTTGAAAATCGACATCGCAGACCGCAAGCGGCGCAGCGCGACCCGCGCTTGATGCAGCGCTTCTGGACTCTCGGTTCGCGCCAGCATCGACTGATTAAGGCGGAATTGACGAATACAGGCGCGAGCTATCACCGCAAACCCCTCGGAGGGGGCCATTTCACCATGCAGGAAAATCGGAGTTGATTTGACAGGCTGGTCACAGCCTCCTTCAAGCAATCGATAGCCCAATTGGGCCTTCGACAAGGGGCTTAACTGGAGCGGCGCAACCGCGTCGAGCTCGCGCGCAAGCGCAAACATCGCCGCGGTTGATCCTTCCTTCAACTCAAGCTCGACCTCGCATAACAAAAGGGTATGACAACCTGCGACGATCTCGCCCTGATCGAGTGCCAACTCAATTTTTGCACCGTCGCGTTCGATGTCGCATAACTGACGCTTCACGACGATCTGAAAAATTGGTTCAAGCCGTAACAATTCATTTGCGGGAATGACTGATAGCAGCGGATTGTCGGTACCGTCGAATACTGGGAGGTCTCCTTTGATCGGCACCTCCCACTCCGGTCGTGCAAAAACACCCGCTGCAGATGCGCTCTCACGTTTTATAGTCTGGATGCGCAGACTTCCGATGGCGCGGATTCGGAGCGATAACCCTGCCTGGTGCACGGCATTGTCCGGCGTGTCGAAGTATGTCGATGTTTGCACAATATCAGACGCAGGATTGGCAAAATTAGACGCAGCAGCGAGCATGCCAATTCCCGCTTTATCAGCTTCCAGCTTAAGTTCCATTTCATTGTTTATGACCATCGAGACCTGATGACTGTATTATTGGAAATTATCATTGGTTTCCCCCCGGTGAATTGTTCTTTCAAACCAAACGTCAAAGTCGATAAATCGTTCCATTGATGCTCAGAACTCATAAGATGTGCCTGGACGGCAAGATCGCCGTCATGAATACTTTTGGGGCCAGCGATGCCAA
>JAYTSN010000411.1:0-7802 GCA_043745625.1 Aestuariivirga sp.
GGCATTCATTTCGTTGGTCCCAATGAGGGCGACATGGCGTGCGGCGAATTTGGGCCGGGGCGGATGGCCGAACCCGTTGAGATTGTGGCCGCGATTGAAAAATTATTATCTCCCGTTGAACAGTCGCTGAAGGGCAAAAAGATTTTGGTCACCGCTGGCCCAACGCGCGAGCCAATTGATCCGGTACGGTATATTTCCAATCATTCTTCTGGCAAGCAAGGCTTTGCCATTGCTGAAGCGGCGCGCAAAATGGGGGCTGACGTCACTTTGGTTTCGGGGCCTGTGTCGTTGAGCAAGCCAGTGGGTATGACTGTCTGGAATGTGCAAACTGCCGATGAAATGCTCAAGGCTTGTGATGGTATCTATGATGTGGTGATTTGTGCAGCGGCGGTTGCTGATTGGAAAGTGGTGCAGGCTGCTCATAATAAAATCAAAAAAACAAAGACTGGCGAAGTGCCATCGCTTTCATTCATCGCGAATCCCGATATTCTGGCGACACTTTCAAAAGCTGGCAAACACCGTGCGAAATTGGTTGTCGGATTTGCAGCAGAAACTGAAAAAGTAATCGAACATGCCAAGGTCAAACTGGCCACGAAGGGCTGTGATCTTATCGTGGCCAATGATGTGAGTGAAATCTCGGGTGTGTTTGGTGGTGATAAAAATATTGTGCATCTGGTGAGCGCTCAAGGTGTTGAAGATTGGCCGCAGCTTTCCAAGGCTGAAGTTGCCAATCGTTTGATGGCGCATATTGCAGGTTTGCTGAAATGAAGGTGCAAATTATGCGGCTGGAGCATGGCGCGGATTTGGCATTGCCGTCCTATGCCACGCCAGGCGCTGCTGGAATGGATTTGCGTTCTGCCGAAGTTCTCACCATCAAGCCTCATGCCCGCGCTTTGGTTGCAACTGGGATTGCAATTGCATTGCCTCTTGGTTTTGAAGCACAAATTCGTCCACGTTCCGGCCTGGCTGTGAAACATGGTGTGACAGTTCTGAATGCGCCTGGCACTATTGATTGCGACTACCGCGGCGAAATAAAAGTGCCGATGATCAATCATGGTGATGATGATTTTGTGATTGCGCGCGGCGACCGCATTGCGCAAATGGTGATTGCCCGTGCTCCACAAGTGCTGCTCGAAGAGGTTTCAACACTTGACGAAACTTTGCGCGGCGCTGGTGGTTTTGGTTCTTCGGGGAAAAACTGATGGCACTGACGGCCGAAGAAATCGAACGTTACGCAAGGCATATTGTTTTGCCCGAAGTTGGTGGGCCGGGACAAAATAAATTAAAGGCCGCGAAAGTGTTAGTTATTGGCGCAGGCGGCTTGGGCGCTCCAATCTTGCTTTATCTTGCTGCCGCTGGCATTGGCACAATTGGCATTTGTGATCATGATATTGTTTCGCTTTCCAATTTGCAGCGCCAGGTTATTCATACCACAGCAAAAATCGGCAAGCTCAAAACCCAAAGCGCTGCCGAGATGATGCAAGCCATCAACCCTCATGTAAATGTGGTGCAACATGCACAGCGTATTGAAGCTGACAATGCCATCGCGTTGATCAGTCAATATGATGTGGTGTGTGATGCCTGTGATAATTTCAACACCCGCTTTCTGGTGACGGATGCTTGTTACTTTGCCAAAAAGCCTTTGGTTTCGGCTGCGGTTGGTCAGTTTGATGGACAGATTTCGACTTTTAAACCTTACCTCAAATCACCATCGGGCGACCCCTTCCCCAGTTATCGCTGCTTTATCGGCGACTTGCCGGAGCCCGGATTATTTCCCGCTTGCGAAGAGGCTGGAATATTAGGAGCGTTGCCGGGTATTCTCGGTTCAATGCAAGCGATGGAAGTGATCAAGGAAATTTTAGAGATTGGTGAAAGCCTGGCCGGCCGCATTTTAATGTATGATGCTTTGCTTGCACGCTTTTTTGAAACCAAGTTAGCGTGGAATCCTGAAAACCCTTTAAATGGTCTTACCCCAACTGTATTTCACATGCGTGCGGAAAATTATAGGAGCTAAAAATGAAAGCGCTGGTTCTTGAAAAAATACATGTTTTATCACTCAGAGATATTGAGCTTTACTCAAAGCTTGGACCCGATGATGTGAAAATCGCCATTCACACTGTCGGTGTGTGCGGCAGTGATGTGCATTATTATACGCATGGGGCGATCGGCAAATTCGTCGTCAACGCACCGATGGTTTTGGGCCACGAAGCTTCGGGCACAATTGCTGAGCTGGGCTCCAACGTCAGAAACTTCAAAGTGGGCGACCGGGTTTGCATGGAACCCGGTGTTGCCAATATGAATTCGCGCGCCACCAAAATGGGCATTTATAATCTTGATGCCGACCTGACATTCTGGGCAACGCCGCCGGATCATGGATGTTTAACACCATACGTTGTTCATCCTGCGACTTTTACTTACAAATTGCCAGATCATGTTTCATTCGCTGAGGGTGCGATGGTTGAGCCTTTTGCCGTTGGCATGCAGGCGGCCACACGTGCGCGGATTCAGCCGGGCGATGTGGCGCTCGTGACGGGCTGCGGGCCAATTGGAATTATGATTGCTCTGGCAGCGCTGGCTGGCGGTTGTGCAAAGGTTTTGATCTCGGACGTATCCGCACCAAAATTAAAAATTGCTGCGCAATATGCAGGCATTATCCCGGTTAACATTACCGAGAAAAAACTAGAGGATGCTGTGGCCGAACAGACTGGCGGCTGGGGTGTTGATGTGTTGTTTGAAGCCAGCGGCAGCCCACGGGTTTATCCCACCATGTTTGATCATTTGCGCCCCGGTGGCGCTGTGGTGATCGTGGGTCTTCCCATTGAACCCGTGGCCTTTGACGTGACTGGAGCGGTCGTCAAAGAAGCGCGCATTGAAACGGTTTTTCGCTATGCCAATGTTTATGACCGCGCCATTGATCTGATGGCTTCAGGCAAAGTTGACCTCAAACCCTTGATCACTGAAACCTTTGACTTCGACGACAGCATCAAAGCCTTCGAACGCGCCGCCGAGGGCCGCCCAACAGATGTAAAACTGCAGATAAAGATCGGGAAGTGATTGGTGGAGACAAGCGGGATCGAACCGCTGACCTCTTGCATGCCATGCAAGCGCTCTCCCAGCTGAGCTATGCCCCCGTTAATCAGGTAATGGGGTTTGGACAACTGAACGCCCAAACGCGAGTGGTGATCTAGGCGTTTTGACTTTTCATGGAAAAGTCAAAAGCGCTCTAGTTTATATTTTCGATCAACTTTTCCGAACTTTGACGATTTCGTCAAAGTTCGGGTTGATCTAGTAGGCCATAAGGCCAGACGCAAGAACTTTATTGTTCTTCGTCTTCTTCCTTGCCGCCGCCTTCGACGAGGTCAGACATATTGCCTTCGTCTTCTTCTTCAACGAGGAATGTATCATCTTCATCGTCATTGGTGGTTTCTGCGGCGTCTTCGCCCAGATCCACATCCTCGATGCCTGCAGTTTCGTCATCGGCTTTTTCTTCAGCTGCGGCTTCATCCAAGCTAATCAATTCAACTTCGCCTGAATCAGCATCTTCAACTTCTTCGCGGGGCTTGGGCTGGGGTTGTGGTACCATGCCGGGGAATTCAGCTTTTGATGGCAGAATAGACATGGCCATAAAGCTTGTGGCGCAAGATGGGCACACAATGGGGGATTTCAACAAATCATAAAAACGGGTTGCACAATTAGGGCAGGTCCGCTTGGTTCCAAGCTCAGCTTTCACCACTGCATATTCCTTCATTAGATCGACCTGAACTTTGACGGAATCGTCAAAGTTCAGAAAAGTTGATCGATAATATAATTTAAGGCGATTTTGACTTTTCATGGAAAAGTCAAAACGCTCTAATCGGGTTGATTGAGCGGGCTTCTGCCATGAGAAGCCCAGAATGTCAAAAGCTTCATTTTGGGATGGTGACACGGATTATCAAGCCGTGTATTCCAAACTTATCATGACACACGCCCCATCGAAGACCACACCTCTTGTTTCACGCAAATCCACCCCTCTCAAAGGCCGCATCAGAGTGCCGGGCGATAAATCCATGTCGCACCGCGCGCTGATGTTCGGCGCAGTGGCCCTTGGGCAGACGCGCATCACCGGTCTTTTGGAGGCCGAAGACGTGGTCAACAGCGCCAAGGCTATGGCGGCACTCGGGGCCAAGACGGAAAGATTAGCTTCGGGCCAATGGCTGGTTGATGGCGTTGGTGTAGGCGGTCTTAAATCACCTATCGGTGATTTGGATTTTGGAAATTCCGGAACGGGTGTCAGGCTTGCCATGGGTTTGATGGCGTCAACGGATTTAACGGCGCGCTGCATTGGTGATGCTTCATTGTCCAAAAGGCCGATGGGGCGGGTGACGAAACCATTGGCAGCGTTTGGTACAAAGTTTGAAACATCTGAAGGTGACCGCCTGCCTTTGAAGCTGCATGGTGCTGCCAATGCCAAGCCTGTGACTTACACTCTGCCAGTGGCATCAGCGCAGGTGAAATCGGCTGTATTGCTGGCGGGTCTTAACACCAAAGGTGTGACCACGGTTATTGAACCCATCGCCACGCGTGATCACACAGAACGGATGCTCACATCATTTGGTGCCAAAATCCGCGTGGTGATGAAAGATGGTGCGCGGCATATTTCCATTGAAGGCCAGCATGAATTGAAGGCGCAGGATTTGGATATACCTGGCGATCCTTCATCGGCCGCTTTTCCGATGGTGGCAGCGTTGATCACTGAGGGTTCAGATATTGTCATTGAAAATATCATGCTCAATCCGACCCGGACGGGATTGATTGATACGCTCATCGAAATGCACGGCGATATCACCATTGAAAACCGCCGCGTTGCTGGTGGTGAGGAAGTTGGCGATTTGCATGTGAAATATTCGCGCCTCAAAGGTGTTCGGGTTCCGCCAGAGCGCGCGCCTTCGATGATTGATGAATATCCCATTCTTTCGGTTGCTGCTTCTTTTGCTGAAGGAACAACGCGCATGGAAGGTTTGGAAGAACTCCGCGTCAAAGAGAGCGACCGCCTTAATGCTGTGGAAGCTGGCCTTCAAGCCAATGGCGTGGCCACGGCTTCGGGCCATGATTGGCTTGAGGTTCATGGTGGAGGTGCGCCTGGTGGCGGCAAGGTGACAACGCACATGGATCACCGTATCGCCATGAGCTTTCTGGTCATGGGTCTTGCTTCGCGCATACATACGAAAATTGATGACAGCGCCTTTATCGCCACCAGCTTTCCGGGCTTTACCGATTTGCTGAACGGTATGGGTGCTCGGATTATGCCTGCCTAATGATTATCGCCGTCGATGGCCCGTCAGCTGCGGGCAAGGGCACGCTGGCCCGCGGCATTGCCCAGCATTTGGGTTATCATTTTCTAGATACGGGTGCGCTTTACCGGATGGTGGGCTTGCAAATGCTCCGTACACAGACGGATTTTGCTGATGCTATAAGTGCGACAGAGTTTGCGCGTGATTTGAACGTGGATGATTTTGAGGATCACGAGTTGCGCAGCGAAGTGGTGGGCTCTGCCGCTTCAAAAGTGGCCGTCATACCCGAAGTACGCGCTGCACTTTTAAAATTCCAACGCGATTTTGCAAAGCGTTCGCCGGGCGCGGTTTTGGATGGCCGTGACATTGGTACAGTGATTTGCCCAAATGCAGATGCGAAGTTTTATATTACGGCATCGGTTTCCACCCGCGCCGCAAGACGGTTCAAAGAACTAGAGGGCTTGGGTGTGAACACAACGCTTGATGCCGTAACCGATGATATTATAGCGAGAGATACCCGAGATGAGCGCCTCAATCTTCCGGCCCGCTCGACCCATGACGTCATTGTGATCGATAATTCGGAGCTCGACGTTAAAGAGGCGCTCGCCAAAGTATTGGCAGTTGTTAGAGCGAAGACAGCTAAACCTTAACGGTGACTTTTAGAAACGTCGCATTTATTGTGGTTCGATTTTCTGCCTTGCTTAGGTTTTGGGCGCTAAATAGTGTTTCGAGTTCCTTTTGCAATTCTGCGGACTTGCCATTTTTCTCCGCGGCCTCGAAGGCGTTCATCGTCGGACCATAATAACTTCGAAACTCGCTGACAAATCCGGAGGGGGTTCCAGTAAAATTGAAGGTATAGGTTTCGCGCGTAAAAGCGATGTTTGCTTTGGCAATACCCACTGCTCCGAATCTTTCAGTTACATTGGCTTCTACACCCCACATCATTGGGCTCACGAATCCTTCTGGCGGTGGTGGCGAATAAGCCGAGCTGATTTTCAAGATTTGCGCGACAAGAGTTGGGTCACCGGGAATCCAGTTGCCCATCACGATGCGTCCGCCTTTTTTGGTGACACGCACGAATTCTTTGGCCACATCAAAAGGCCTCGGTGCAAACATCGCGCCAAAGATGCTGACCACAAGATCAAAACTCTGATCTTTCAAGTCGGATAAGTTAGATGCATCGCCTTGTTGAAATTTGCAATTATCAAGGCTCTGCTCCTTGGCGCGTTTATTGCCAGCCGCAATCAAATTGCTGGCGATATCGACGCCCAAAACATTGGCGCCGCGCTTTGCTTCTGGAATTGCGGTGGTGCCATCACCACAGCCGACATCTAAAACTTTGAGGCCTTTTGTGATGTTCAAACTTTCAACCAGCGCCTCACCGCTTTCGCGCATGGTCGCTGCGACGCGGGTAAAATCACCTTTTTCCCATAATGCTTGGTTCGGATTCATTTGGTATTCTCCTTTGTTTGGTTTGGCAAATTTAGGCGACGCGAGATGCAGATGGCCAGTGTAGCTTTTGTAGCGCGGTGATACTGTTTATGGATCGCTCAAGCCGCTATAGCCATTGCACTGCGTACCATCCAATGATCAATGGTATCAGCCAAGGTTCGGTCGCCTACCATTAGGATTTTCTCTGCCACAATTTGCGCCCGCAAAGTTGAATGGCCCATCCATGCTGATGTCATCGCTTTCAGATCAGCAGTGATATAAAGATCAACATCAAATCCGGGATCAACTGAACAAAGGTCAACACCTGCGTCCGGCTTGGCGATGATCCAATAGCGCTGTTCAACTTCGGGCAATTCAGGATATGTGAATTGGATGACCGTGCGCTTGCGCTTGGGGAAGGTCACGGTGTTGATCTTGCGCCGCATGTTCCACATGAGTAACCGTGCATTGAGTTTTTCAAGCGTCACATCGGCATCAATATTGCGGTGGGCCCATTTGCCAAGCGTATGAATGATGGGTTGAAGTTCATTCCCCATAGTGGTCATCGTGTAATGGATTTCGTTGGTCGATCGATCTTCTGTGCGATCAATGATTCCGTGTAGCTCTAACTCTTTCAGGCGTTTTGACGTCAGCGTGGGTGACATGCCGGGCACGCCGCGCCGAATTTCGTTAAATCGTGTAGAGCCTTGCCACATTTCGCATAGGATCAGCAGTGTCCATCTTGGCTCAATAATTTCGCAAGCTTTGGAAACTGGGCAAAATTGATTGTAGCTGTCGTTTGACATGATCTCACCTCTGGGTGCCATTATGCGGCGACGAGAAAGGCCGAGTCTAGTATAGAAACTGTATTGGCTTGAGGCGGCGTTGGAGCTTTGAAGCTGGCTTTGGGGGCGGTCAAGAGCAAGACCGGAGTTTAATCGCAGAGTAGGTGCTCAAAGGCTGCTTAAGAGCCGTAGGATGCGATTCTTGTGTTGGGTGCTAGAGGGGTAGCGGGCAAGGGTTGATTGGGCCGTATGGGGCTGGCAGGGGCCTTAAGATTGATTTCAATTTTAGGTTTCAATTGATTGCTTGGGGTACGTC
>JAYTSN010000412.1:0-2670 GCA_043745625.1 Aestuariivirga sp.
GCGCAGCATTGTCGGGAAAATCCCACATCGCGCCGTGGCCGCCTGCAAGAAAAATTGCATCATACAAATGCGGATCAATATTGCTGATCGCTGTGGTATCCTCAAGTTTTTCTTGTGCGTGCAAATCCCTTGAAAACCGCTGAGATAAGCTTGGAATTTTACTTATGTCCTGATCAAGACTTTTAGGATCGGGTTGCGGGTTGCCGCCCGCTATGCTTGCAAGATCAACATCATGGAAAGCATCTTTAAAAACCCAATAGGGGGCGGCCATCTCGTCAAAAATGAAACCCTGTAGGTTTACCTGTGTTTCCAAGTTTCGTATGGGATGTGAGCACAATCAAAACTTTAGCCATCGCAATACCTATCCGTTAAAACTTGCGCGGCGCATTTGCAGGTGGGGGTAAGCGACCAGCAGCAACTCTTATAGGAATAGCCCGTGGCGGCGTTCGCCTATTTGGCATTAAACCTTGGATCAACTCAGCAGTCTTTTCAAATTTAGATCGAATAAATTTTATAATTCTAAGCATTTTGCAACCACCATTTTCATTCTGAAATTTGTCTAAGGCGTTAACGCTGATTGAAGCGCTAAGTTCCATGGGGCGTTTTCAACCACTTGCCACTGAACTGCTAACAAGCTAGCAAGCGCGGAAAATCAAACTGAGCGAGAACCCCATGGCGACTTACAATCTTTTCCTCCTCCCCGGTGATGGCATTGGCCCTGAAGTGATGGCTGAGGTTGAAAAGATTTTAGCATGGTTCACCAACCAAGGCATTGCCACTTTCAATACCGATCGCGGTTTAGTGGGTGGCTCAGCATATGAAGCTCACGGCAAAGCCATTTCAGAAGAAGATATGGCTAAAGCGCAAAGCGCGCATGCCGTTCTATTCGGCGCGGTAGGCGGCCCCAAATGGGATAAGGTGCCTTATGATGTGCGCCCTGAAGCAGGCCTTCTGCGTCTGCGTAAAGACTTGGGCCTTTTCGCCAACTTGCGCCCCGCCATATGCTATCCAGCACTGGCTGATGCTTCTTCATTGAAACGCAATGTCATTGAAGGTCTCGACATCCTGATTGTACGTGAACTGACTGGCGGCGTTTACTTCGGCGAGCCCAAAACCATCACTGATCTCGGTAATGGCCAAAAGCGTGGCATCGACACGCAAGTCTATGACACATTCGAAATCGAACGCATCACTCGCGTAGCCTTCGAACTGGCCAAGACGCGCAAGAACAAGGTGTCATCTGCTGAAAAGCGCAACGTAATGAAGACCGGCGTTCTCTGGCACGAAATCGTCACCCGCATTCACGCCGCCGAATATCCAGAAGCCCAACTCGAACATGTATTGGCCGATAATTGCGCCATGCAGCTGGTGCGCTGGCCCAAGCAATATGATGTGATCGTGACAGACAATCTTTTCGGCGATGTGCTGTCAGATGTGGCCGCCATGCTCACAGGCTCGCTTGGTATGTTGCCCTCAGCATCCCTGGGCGCACCCGATCCGAAAACCAAACGCCGCAAAGCGCTTTATGAGCCCGTGCACGGTTCAGCCCCCGACATCGCTGGCACAGGTGCTGCCAATCCAATCGCCATGGTCGCTAGCTTCGGCATGTGCTTGCGCTATTCATTTGGGCTAGGCGATTGGGCCGATAAGCTCGACCAAGCCATTTCGGCTGTTTTGGCCAAGGGTCTGCGCACCAAAGACATCGCCGGAGACGTGCCAGCCAACACCAACACCACCCAAATGGGCGAAGCAATTTTGAAAGAGCTGCAGGCGCTAGTATGATTGATGATAATCGCTTCAGCATCGCCGGTCGCATGCGCGCCTTCGGTTTTGCTTTTGCGGGCTTGGTTTATGTTTTCAAAACCCAACACGCCATTTGGATTCAAAGTTGCATTGCAGCTTGCGTCGTTTTGATGGGTATCTATCTACATATCTCTTTTAGCGATTGGCGCTCGATTGCGCTGGCAATCACTATTGTGTGGGCCACAGAGATTATGAACACCGCCGTCGAAACAGTATGCGATGCGCTTCACCCTGAGCATCATAAAATGATTGGTATCGCCAAGGATGCGTCAGCAGGCGCTGTACTTATGGCGGCCATTGGTGCGGCCGCGATTGGCATTCTCACTTTTTGGCCCTATTTATAAATCATCTTCTCCTGCGGAGCGGGCGATGACATTCAAGTATTCCGTTTCCGCGCCGCCAATGTCCGCAACCTGAGTGCGTTCAACCGAATAAACCCCGCCGCATCTTTCTGGTCATAAGCACCACGGTCATCCTCAAACGTCACCAGATCATTCTTGTAGAGCGACTTTACAGATTTGCGCCCCACCACAATCACATTGCCTTTATAAAGCTTGAGGCGAACCGTGCCTTCCACATGCTCTTGGGATTTGTCAATCATGGTCTGCAACATCTCACGCTCTGGCGCAAACCAGAAGCCGTAATAGATCAGCTCTGCATATCGCGGCATGATTGAATCTTTCAAATGTGCCGCTTCACGGTCAAGCGTGAGTGACTCCATCGCCCGGTGCGCCACCAGTAAAATCGAACCACCTGGCGTCTCATAAACACCGCGAGATTTCATGCCCACGAAACGGTTCTCCACCAAGTCGAGCCGCCCAATGCCATTGTCATGACCTAGGCGATTGAGCTCCGTGAGCAAGGTCG
>JAYTSN010000413.1:0-2670 GCA_043745625.1 Aestuariivirga sp.
GCGCAATCTTGTGGAGGCTGGTTTTGACGGCATCGAGATCAAGATCGCCCATGATGGATTGTTGCGATCCTTCGCTTCACCCTTCTTCAACCGGCGCACTGATGCCTATGGCGGGACGTTTGAAAAACGCATGCGCCTCTCCATCGAGGTCATGCAAGCGATCAAGACAGCAACGGGACCTGACATTCCCCTGGGCGTGCGTTTGTGCGTGAACGAGTTCACGACGTTTGGCTATGACACGGACTATGGTTTGCAGATGGCAGAACATCTGCAAGCCAGTGGTCTTGTGAATTATTTCAATTCGGATGCAGGCTCGTTTTCCAGCTACTGGATGGAAATTCCACCAGCAGCCGTGGCGGCGGAGGACTTCAGAAAGATCAACAGGGAATTAAAGGCAGTGGCGCGCATCCCCGTGATTGCCTTTGGCCGCATGAACTCGCCACAGATCGCAGAAGAGGTACTCAAGGCAGGTGAGGCAGACCTCATTGGCATGGCACGGCAACTAATTGCCGATCCTTGGACGGCGGAAAAGACCCGGCGTGGCCGGGCCGATCTGGTGCGCCGTTGCATCAGTTGCAACGACGGATGTCTGCATCAAGTGGGCCAGGAAAAAGCTATACGGTGCATTCAGAACCCTGGAGCGGGAAGGGAGAGCGAAGTCAACGAGAGGCTCTTGGCACCCCTGACCGTTGCGAAACATGTTGTTGTGATTGGCGGCGGGCCTTCAGGCATGAAGGTGGCAGAGACGGCGGCACGGCGCGGTCACCGCGTGACTTTGTTTGAACGAAACCGCGCACTGGGTGGCCAGCTGCTGTTGGCGCAAATGCAGCCAGAGCACGCCACTATCGCCGAGGTCACGAGCCATCTTGAAATCATGCTTGGCGAGTTTGGGGTGGATGTGCGCCGGGGACAATCGGCAGACATCGAAAGCATCCATGGGCTTTCACCCGATGTTGTTGTCGTTGCAACGGGGTCTGAACCAAATCTGCCACGCAGGCACGATGCGGACGTAGCGCTGTCGCAATCGCTGGGACGTCAGGTCTTGCCTGACATTGCGGGGCTCGATCAGGACTTTGTCGTTTCGTCGGATGATGTGATGTCGGGAAGCGTGAATTGCCATGGCCATGTGGTTGTGATCGACAACAATGGCCATTGGGAAGCAGCTGGTACTGCCGAGTTTCTGGCAGATGCGGGGTGCAGCGTGACGGTTGTTGCCAATCACGCCGTGGGAAGTGATCTCGAAGCAGGAACCCGGACGCTGTTCTATCGCCGGGCTGCGATCAAGAACATGGTGCTGAGGTCTGCGACCTCATTGGTTGAAGTTGGCGATCATCGCGTCGTGGTGACGCCAATTTTCAGCGGCAATGATGCCATTGGCTGGGCCAAATACATCCTGATGCCGGGTGATGAACAGGTGATCGACAATGTCGATTGGGTTGTACCGGTGATTGGACGCCGTTCCCGGGAAGACTTGTTCTTGAAACTGAAGGCCGACCCGCGCTTTGCTGGCGTTCGTATCGAACGGACGGGTGATTGCGTCGCGCCAAGGCTGGTTCAAAGCAATATCAGCGAAGCGTTTCTGCTGGCGCAGACACTTTAGGGGAGAGATGAGATGAAACTGGCTTTTAACACCTGGGTCTATTCGAGTTTTCCGGTGTGGGTTCCAGCTTATCCTTTGGAAGAGGTTGTGCCGCGCCTTGCGGCAATTGGCTATGATGGTATCGAACTCGGTGCTGCGAGCCCCCCATGCTTTCCCTGACTACACAGGCCCTCAGCGCCGCCGCGAGATCCGCAAACTGTTCGAGAGCAACAACATTGCTCTTGTTTCCATGTTGCCGGCACCCGGTGGTGGTGCCGGATACAATGTATCGTCATCCCTTGTTGAGGAACGCTTGGCGGCAATTGACCATTACAAGAAGGTTGTGATGCTTTGTGCTGAGCTTGGCGGAAAGATCGTGCTTTACGTTGCGGGTTGGCAGGTGTTTGGAACAACACGCAAACAGGCCTGGGACCGGAGCCGTGTCGCACTTGAAGAGATCGCCAAATTTGCTGCGGAACACGGTATCATCATGTGCATTGAGCCGACATCGGCAGACAGCAATCTGATCGACAGCGCCGATGATGCGATGCAACTCAAAGCCGAGGTTGGTTTTGATAATGTGAAGCTGATGTTCGACACCTACCACACGATCTATCGCAACGAAGTGGCGACGGATTATGTGCATCGCTTTGGCAAAGACCTCGCTCATATCCACCTTGCCGACAGTAACCGTCTGCCGCCGGGAGAGGGAACAGGAGAATTTCCGATGTTGATCGACACGTTGAAGAAGACAGGTTTTGATGGCTATTTGACGATGGAGATTGGTTTCAACCGGCGCGATGTGGATGCCGATGCCATTGCAAAACGCGCTTTTGACTACATCACAGGTTTGCTGCTGCAGAGTTGAAACTGACGCGTCACAGCCGCTTTCATGACAATGAAGGCTGGGCTGGTAATGAGGTCATGGGGCTTAGGCTCAGGACTCATTGATTATATCCAGAAGATGACGGTTACGGCAATCGCGATGGCAGACATGCAGGGTAACGAGTTCAGGTTAACGTCCGCAATGAATTGATGACGGATTGGTTTGTTGCGTGATTCAATTGGCTTTCGATGATTCGGGAGAAAGC
>JAYTSN010000414.1:0-2665 GCA_043745625.1 Aestuariivirga sp.
TGAGGCTGTCCTGGTGACCCATGAGGGCAGGCCTTTAGGCATCTGCGAAATTGCTCAAGGGTCGCTGAAAACCACAAGACTGTTCAACCTTTAATTTCCTTTGGAGATGCACGATGACGATGACTGCTGAGCGTAAACTCGCTCTTGTAAAAGACTATGCGACAACAACCGGTGATACCGGTTCACCAGAAGTGCAGGTGGCTTTGCTCACCGAGCGGATCAACTATCTCACCGAACATTTCAAGACTCACAAAAAGGATAACCATTCCCGCCGTGGTCTTTTGAGAATGGTGGCTTCGCGCCGCAGCTTGCTCGATTATTTAAAGAGCAAGGATGAGCCGCGTTATCAAACGCTGATCAAGCGTCTCGAAATCCGCCGTTAAAAATATCGCGCGAAAATCGCGCGGTTGGTTTGTGTAAGGGGGTGTCGCCCATGGGGCGACGCCTAACGACCCCGTAAATTGAATTCAGCAATAGGGCTGAATTCATCTCGGTTCTTGGGGGCTGCAAAATGCAGCGAAGAACCTTTAAGGAATAAAGATGTTTAATATTGATGTAGAAGAAATCCAATGGGGTGGCCGCACCCTTCGTTTTGAAACGGGGCGCATTGCCCGCCAAGCAGACTCAGCAATTTTGGTAACCTACGGCGAAACCACAGTGCTTGCCACTGCCGTTGCCGCCCGCACTGAAAAGCCCGGAATTGACTTTTTCCCGCTCACTGTAAACTACCAAGAAAAGACTTATGCTGCAGGCAAAATTCCTGGTGGTTATTTCAAGCGCGAAGGCCGCCCATCAGAAAAAGAAACGCTTGTATCGCGTTTGATTGATCGCCCCATTCGCCCATTGTTTCCAGAAGGCTTCCGCGTTGAAACCCAAGTGGTTGCAACTGTGCTGTCTTACGACATGGAAAATGATAGCGATATCGTGGCCCTAGTTGCTTCATCCGCAGCGCTCACACTTTCAGGGATCCCGTTCATGGGCCCGGTTGGTGCAGCGCGCGTTGGCGTGATCAATGGCGAATTTGTTTTGAACCCCACTGTTGAACAGATGAAAACATCTGATCTTGATCTCGTGGTTGCAGGCACAAACGACGCCGTTCTCATGGTTGAATCCGAAGCCAAGGAACTTTCAGAAGAGCAAATGCTGGGTGCAGTCATGTTTGGCCACGCGCATTTCCAACCGGTGATCGAGGCGATTATTCGCTTGGCAGAACGTTCTTCGCGTGCGGCGCGTGACTTCACGCCACCAGATGAAGAAAAATTGTTCAAGGCAGTGAAGAAGGCTGGCGAAAAAGGCGTTCGCGCGGCTTATGCGATTGTCAAAAAAGAAGATCGTCAAGACGCTGTGGCCAAGGTCAAAGAAAAGATTTTGACATCGATGGTTGATGCCGAAGATGCAAAAGCGCCATCGGCACAAAAAGTGGCTGACGCGTTCAAGCATCTTGAAAAAGATGTTGTGCGCAATGCAATTCTGGATACTGGCCTTCGCATTGATGGTCGTGACACCAAAACGGTTCGCGATATTGTTGCTGAAGCATCAGTTCTGCCGCGCACCCACGGCTCAGCATTGTTCACACGTGGTGAAACGCAAGCCTTGGTCGTGACCACATTGGGCACCGGCGAAGATGAGCAGTATGTTGATTCACTCGACGGAATGTTCAAAGCCAAGTTCATGCTGCATTACAACTTCCCTCCCTATTCGGTGGGTGAAGTGGGCCGCATGGGGGCTACAGGCCGCCGCGAAATCGGCCACGGTAAATTGGCTTGGCGTGCCATTCACCCGATGTTGCCATCGGCTGATGAGTTCCCCTACACGATGCGTGTTGTGTCAGAAATTACCGAGTCAAACGGTTCATCATCCATGGCTTCGGTCTGCGGCGCTTCGCTCGCACTGATGGATGCTGGTGTGCCTTTGAAGTCTCCAGTGGCTGGTATCGCCATGGGCCTGATCAAGGAAGGTGAGCGCTTTGCAGTTCTTTCCGACATTTTGGGCGATGAAGATCATCTGGGCGATATGGACTTTAAAGTTGCAGGCACTGCCAATGGCGTGACGGCACTTCAAATGGACATCAAGATCACCGGTATTACCGAAGAGATCATGAAGGTTGCTTTGTGGCAGGCCAAGGATGGCCGTTTGCATATTTTGACCAAGATGGCCGAAGCTTTGGAAAAAGCGCGTCCAGGTTTGGGTGAACATGCACCACGCATTGAAACCATCAAGATCCCGACTGATAAAATACGTGAAGTGATCGGCACCGGCGGCAAAGTCATCCGCGAAATCGTGGAAAAGACGGGCGCCAAGATCGACATTCAAGATGATGGCACGATCAAGGTTGCATCTAACTCTGGCGAGGCGATTGCTGCGGCGCTGAAGTGGATCAAATCAATCGTATCAGAAGCCGAAGTTGGCGTGATCTATGAAGGTAAGGTTGTGAAGGTTGTAGACTTTGGCGCATTCGTCAATTTCTTCGGCGCGAAAGACGGCCTTGTGCATGTGTCTGAGCTTGCCGCTCAACGTGTGAACAAAGTATCTGACGTGGTCAAGGAAGGCGATGCTGTGAAGGTCAAGCTGTTAGGCTTCGACAATCGCGGAAAGGTGCGCCTGTCGATGAAGCAGGTTGATCAGGCAACTGGTGAAGACCTGAGTGCCAAGCAGGCCGCGGATG
>JAYTSN010000415.1:0-7746 GCA_043745625.1 Aestuariivirga sp.
TGTGACGCATGATATTGAAAATTTAGCCCTCGCAATGCCTGGTGATCACAATGCGCTGAACTCAACTGCTGCGCTTGCCGTATCGCGCGAGCTTGGCATGAGCGATGAACAAATTCGAAAAGGTTTAGCGAGTTTTGAAGGTGTAAAGCGCCGCTTTACGCGCACGGGCGAATTTAATGGGGTGACGGTGTTTGACGATTATGGACATCATCCTGTTGAAATTGCCGCTGTGCTTTCAGCCGCGCGCAAAGTGACGAAGAACAAAGTTATCACCGTGATGCAGCCGCACCGTTACAGCCGGTTGCAGAGTCTTTTCAATGACTTCTGTTCATGTTTTAATGATGCAGATACGGTTATTTTGGCTCCGGTTTATTCAGCCGGCGAAGCGCCAATTGATGGCATCTCGCACGACAGTTTGGCGCAAGGGTTGCACGACCGAGGGCATCGTGCAGTGTTTAAAATTGATGCGCCTGAACAATTAGCACCGATGATCAAGGACTTGATTTCTCCTGGTGATATTGTGGTGTGCTTAGGTGCTGGCACCATCAGCCAATGGGCTTATGCATTGCCCGGCCAGCTAACTGATTTGGCGAAGACTTAATGATGAGGATTGATGGCGAAGCGCTGTTAAAAAAGCTGCCGCGTGTGCGTGGTCGTTTAGAGGCCAATGCGCCGCTGGCGGATTTGACGTGGTTCAGAGCAGGTGGGGCAGCTGAGGTTTTGTTTGCGCCGGCTGATGAAAAAGACCTGAGTGCGTTTCTGAAAGCCAAGCCTGCTGATGTTCCAGTTTATGTCATTGGCGTGGGTTCTAATTTGCTAGTGCGCGATGGTGGTGTGCCTGGCGTGGTGATCCGTTTGGGTCGGCCTTTTATGGATGTAGTGCTTGAAGATGACAACCGCATTCGGGCGGGCACAGCGGCGCTGGATGTTCGTGTTGCACGGTTTGCGGCGGAACACAGTATCGATTCGTTAACCTTTCTGAGAGGTATTCCCGGCAGCATAGGCGGTGCGCTTCGCATGAATGGCGGGGCCTATGGTGGCGAGACCAAGGACGTGCTGGTGGAGGCACGGGGTTTTGACGTTCAAGGAAATTTACACGTGTTGAGCAATGCCGACATGAAATATACTTATCGCCACTGTGGCGCTTCGGAAGACTTGATCTTCACCTCGGCGCTGCTGCAAGGCAAGCCCGGTGTGCAGGCTGATATTTTGGCGGCCATGGATAAGATTACTGAGAGCCGCGAGGCAACACAGCCCATCAAGAGCCGCACTGGTGGTTCGACATTTAAAAATCCTCCGGGTCATAAATCTTGGCAGTTGATTGATGAGGCTGGCATGCGCGGCTTTAATGTAGGGCCTGCGAAGGTTTCAGAACTACATTGCAATTTCTTGATCAACGAAGGCGGCGCAACGGGATCGCAAATTGAAGAGCTTGGCGAAACAGTGCGCGCGCGTGTGAAAACCAAATCGGGTGTTTCGCTTGAGTGGGAAATCAAACGCATTGGCATTCCAGCTGAAGGTGCAGCATGAGCGCGGAGAAACTCAGACCAGAACAAATGACAGTTGCTGTTTTGATGGGCGGCTGGTCGGCCGAACGTAAAGTTTCACTCTCAACAGGCGAGGGCTGTTTCGAGGCGCTGCGCGGTGCTGGTTTTAATGCGATTTTGGTTGATGTGAAACAAGATACAATTGCTTCGGTCTTGCTGGATATGAAGCCGGATGTGGCGTTTAATGCGTTGCATGGCCATTGGGGCGAAGATGGCTGTGCAGCGGCACTTTTTGAAACGCTGCAAATTCCCTATACGCATTCTGGCGTGTTGGCATCGGCCGTGGCGATGCATAAAGAAAAATCTAAATTGGTTTTCAAAGATGCGGGCATTCCTGTTGCTGAAAGCAAACTCGTGAATATTGAGGACGCTGCGGCCAAGCACCCTATGTCGCTGCCCTATGTGATCAAGCCAGTGGCTGATGGTTCGAGCGTTGGTGTGCATATTGTTGATCGCACAGCAAATGGGCCAGTCGCATCGCTGTTGAATGAACGCCATATTTTTGGCGATCAAGTGATGGTTGAGCGGTTTATCCCCGGCAGAGAATTGACCTGCGCTGTGATGGGCGATGTGGCTTTAGGTGTGATTGATATCGTGCCAGCGGCTGGATTTTATGATTATAAAGCCAAGTATGTGCCTGGTGGTTCTGTTCATATTTTGCCTGCTGATATTCCGAATGAAGTTTACCGGAAATGCCAGAAGTATTCTTTGATGGCGCATCAAGCTTTGGGTTGTCGCGGCATTACGCGTTGTGATTTCCGCTATGATGATACGAATGAAAAGCCTGAACTCATTTTGCTAGAGTTAAATACACAGCCGGGGATGACACCAACTTCACTCGTCCCCGAAATGGCTAAACATGCGGGGCATTCTTTCCAAGAGTTGGTAACTTGGATGGTTTATGACGCGACTTTGAACAGATGAAGAATTTGATCGCCATATTCGCAACGACTAAAACGCATTTGCTGGCGCGTTTGTTCTCCATTTTGTTTTTGCTCGCTGCAATTACCCATGGAACATTGCATGGTGGTATCCTTGACTATGAGGGTGGCCCGTTGCGCAATGTATCTGGCAAGTTGGCCAGCTTGGTTGGAATGGCTGCCGAAGATATTCGTGTCAGTGGTCTGACACATCACGATCCTGAATTGGTTTTCCATGCTTTGGGTGTGAGGCCTGGTGCTAGTCTTGTTGGATTTGATGCAGCTGAAGCGCGGCGCATACTGGAGGCTATGGACTGGGTGGCGGCGGCAACTGTACAACGACAATATCCAAACCGGCTTGATATCAATGTGGCTGAACGCGTGCCTTTTGCAATTTGGCAGCGAGACGGCGCTTATCGTTTGATCGACAAGGCTGGTGTTGCCATGGGTGGTTTGGAACTGATGGGGCAATCGCATTTGCCACTTGTCACCGGGCAGGGCGCAAATTTGGCGGCATTTGAAATTATTAACCATCTGGAAGCTTATCCGGTGTTATTCAAAAAGGTCAGTGCTGTCGCCATGGTCGGCAAGCGGCGCTGGACGCTTTATTTGGGCAATGGGGTGAAAGTTGCATTGCCTTCTGAAAATGTAGCCGAAGCTTTGGGTCAGCTGAGCAAGCTTGATGCTAATGCGGGTTTGCTGTCGAAGGCGGTGAGTTTGATTGATATGCGGGTTCAGGGACAGATGACTGTTTCGGTTCTCGAGATTACGAATACAAAAGTAGCTACGCCAGTTGGGGAAAAGTTGGCGCAGAAACAGTAAGTTTCAAAGTTGTGTATAGGTAAAATTTATGAATACAGTGCAGGGCCGAGGTGGTGTTCGCCACTTGAATAATTCAAAGACGAGCGTATTTGCGGCTCTTGATATTGGCTCTACAAAAATTAGTTGTTTGATCGCGCGCGGGCCCAGTGCAGATCCAAAATCTTCTACTGACACAAGACAAGGGTTGCGCATTATTGGTTTTGGCCAGACGCTTTCGCGCGGTGTAAAGGCAGGAGCTATTATTAATATTGATGAGGCTGAATGCGCAATTCGGTTGGCCGTCGATGCAGCCGAGCGCATGGCTGAAGTTGCAATATCTGAAGTTTATGTTTCCGTCTCTGGTGGGCGCATTCAAACTTCGTGCTTTTCCAATCGCACACAGTCGCAGACGGGCGTGGTATCACCACGTGATATTGATCACGCTGTGACTGCCGCGCTGACACAGGTTAATGTAGGCAAGCGATCGATCTTGCACGTGCAACCGGTGAATTTCGTTTTAGATGGCACAAGCGAAGTGACATCGCCGCTGGGTATGCACGGCCACGATTTGCAGGCCGATATTGCAGTGACCAGTGTTGAACCGGCTTATTTGCGCAATGTGGCGCTGGCAGTTGAGCGCTCGCATTTACGGGTGGCTGGTTATGTGATTGCACCATATGCAGCAGCGAAAGCTTGCTTGACGCCCGATGAACTGCAGCTCGGAACGACGGTCATTGAGATGGGTGGTTCAATTACCTCGATTGGTCATTTTCGAAATGGTCAATTATTGGCGGCTGATACTTTGCAAGTTGGTGGTGGGCATGTGACCAATGATGTGGCGCAAGGGCTGTCGACCACGATAGCTCATGCCGAACGGATGAAAACCATGTGGGGCAATGTGCTGGCTGAAGGTCATGCGGCGCAAGAAATGCTGGCCGTGCCATTGCTGGGCGAGCGCGGTGTTGACACAGTACAAAAAGTTCCAAAATCATATCTTTCCAATATCTTGAGGCCGCGTATTGAAGAAACACTTGAGCTGGTGCGCGACCGCATTCATGCCGTTCCAGCGGCGGTTCGCGCAACGACATCGCGGATTGTTTTGACGGGTGGCGCCAGCCAATTGACGGGGCTTCGTGAATTGGCAACAGCGGTGTTTGGTGTGCCGGTTCGTTTGGGGCAACCCGTTGGATTTTCCAATTTGCCAGACCGTGCCAGCAATGCGGGCTTTGCTGCAACCGCAGGGGCTTTGGCTTATGCTGCGCGGCCAGATCGGCATTTTGCCGTTCCACAAGAAGCACTAGCCCATTTCGAGCGCGGTCAGATGGGTTATGCAAGGCGTGTGGGGCAGTGGTTGGCCGATGCGTTTTAGAACCGTTAGCGATAGACCTGTCGACGATTACCGATCCTCACGATATAAATTCGTAAAATAGTGTCGTCAATATCGACGACAATCCGGTAGTCACCGACACGATATTTCCAAAAGTCGCCTAGCTTGGAACCCTTTAGGGCTTCGCCGATGCTGCGCGGATCTTCCAGATCGGCCACGCGATCATTTAAGAAAGCCAGAATGCGCCGCGCGATTTGTTTATCAAGCTTATCGAGTTCGCGCTCTGCGGCTTTGTCGAGCTCAATCCTCCATGCCATAGCGCTTCATCACATCTTCAAGCGCAACTGCAGTGGATTTACCCTCTCGGTGCGCGACCAATCGCTGCTCAGCTAAATATATATCCTCGAGATCATCAATGTGTTCATTGATCGCCTCTATCATGTAGTAAGTTTTGCTACGCCCAGTGAGATGAGCCAGTTTCTCAAGGCGTTCTGAGATTTGGTCGGGTAATCTGAGTGATATCGCAGTCATGGGCTTTACCTTAATTCATTTTGCACTACATGTATTGCAAAATTTTAAGATCAAAGCAACGACTGTTTTGTGATGTCTCAGCAATATTTGCATTCTTAACAAAATCCCACTGTCTGATTCAAAATGAATCACATTAAATCGAATCAAAATGGATTTGGTTAGCGGTTGTTAACCAATTCTTATCTTTTGAGTATGATTGTGGGGTCTGGATAACCCGCATTTCGGAATGATCATGACAATCAAGCTCACAGTCCCCAATCTCTCAGAACTTAAACCCCGCATTACTGTTTTTGGCGTGGGGGGTGCTGGCGGAAACGCTGTCAACAACATGATTGAAAGCAGACTCGACGGTGTCGAGTTTGTCGTAGCAAACACCGATGCGCAGGCGCTTTTGCAAAATGCCGCGCAACGTCGCATTCAAATGGGCACGGCTTTGACGATGGGCCTTGGCGCTGGTTCGCAGCCACAAATTGGTGCAGCAGCAGCTGAAGAAGCGCTACAAGAAATTGTTGATCACCTTGCTGGTTCGCATATGGCATTTATTACCGCTGGTATGGGCGGCGGCACCGGGACTGGTGCTGCGCCAGTGATTGCACGCGCTGCAAAAGAGCAGGGTATCCTTACTGTGGGTGTTGTCACCAAGCCATTCCATTTTGAAGGCGCTCGCCGCCAGGCAACTGCTGAACGCGGCATTGAAGAATTAGCACGTTATGTTGATACGCTGATTGTTATTCCAAACCAAAATCTGTTTCGCGTGGCTAATGAGAAAACAACATTTGCTGCAGCTTTCGCGATGGCTGACCAAGTGCTTTATTCTGGTGTTGCTTCCATCACTGAACTGATGACCAAAGAAGGTTTGATCAACCTCGACTTTGCTGACGTTCGCGCCATTATGAGCGAGATGGGCAAAGCCATGATGGGCACAGGTGAAGCTTCTGGCGAAAAGCGCGCTATTGAAGCTGCTGAAGCCGCGATTTCCAATCCGTTGCTCGATGATGTTTCCATGCGCGGTGCACGTGGACTTTTGATTTCGATCTGCGGTGGCCCAGATTTAACCCTTTATGAAGTTGATGAAGCTGCAACTCGCATTCGCGAAGAAGTTGACCCTGAGGCCAATATTATTCTGGGTGCAACATTTGATGATGCACTTGAAGGCACGATGCGCGTTTCCGTGGTTGCCACCGGCCTTTCCAAGGAAGCGTTCTCAGGCGAACATCAAGGGCATCAAGAAGCTGAGACGCAAGTTGCTTCAGGCAATGTTTATGGTTACAAGCCCATTCCACAGCCAACGAAAGTTGTTGTGAGGCCTGCGCCAATGGTTGCGCGTGCGACGATTGCTCCGGTTCAAGAGCAGTATGTCGAGGAAGAACATTATGAGGAAGCTGTGGCAGACGTTGAAATGCCACAACCTGTGGCCCAGCGCCCGGTTCCACAACAACGCATTCCAGCCATTGAACAGTTTCCGATGATTGCGCAAAAACAGGTAGCCGCTCAACAAAGCCGCATCGAAAATATTGCTGAGCATGCTCAACGCAAAAAGAAGGGCCTGTTTGAACGTCTGGCCGATGTTGGTTTGGGCCGCCGTGAAGAACCAGCTGCTGCACGTGAGCAAGCGCCAGTGAGACGCGCGGAACCTAAAATGCAACCGCGTGCCGTAGCTCCCGAACCCCAACCCGTGGCCGAACAAACTTATGATGACGATCAATTGGCCATTCCGGCCTTCTTGCGCCGCCAAGCAAACTAGAGCGTTTACCCGTGCAGAAAAACGAAACCCGGTGGACATATTTCCGCCGGGTTTCGTGCTTCTAAAGCCCACTTCCATCGTGGGTGGAGTGGGGCTAGAAGAGCCGCAGTTTTTTTGATTTGGAACCGTTATTTTGCCAAGCCGTTTTTCTTTGATATCGCTTAAGTTAAAGCCTCTGGGCCTGAGTGTGGTATGCGTTGGCCTTGCCTTAAGTTTAGGTGGTTGCAGTGGTGGCTTGGGCAATTTGCTTGGGGGAGATTCGAAACCTTCGGGTTCAGCACTTTCGCCTGACCTTACTAAGTCTGATGATCAAGCCGTTGCCAGCTTGTATAATGATGGGCTTTCCAATTTAAACAGCGGCCAATATCGTACAGCTGTCAAGAAATTCGCAGAACTAGAGCGTCTGCACCCCTATTCAAAATGGGCTACCAAGGCGCTCCTGATGCAGGGCTTTGCGCATTATCAGAACAATGAATATGTTGATGCCATTAACTCGTGCCAGCGCTTCATCAGCTTGCATCCGGGCCACCAAGATATTCCATACGCCTATTACATCTCCGCCATTTCGCAATATGAACAGATCCAGGATATTACGCGGGATCAATCTCAAACTCAAACGGCTCTTGATTCATTGGATGAAGTTGTACGGCGGTTTCCGGATTCTAAATATGCAGGCGATGCCAAGCAAAAAGCTTTGCTGGCGCGAGACCATTTGGCGGGCAAGGAAATGGAAATTGGCCGCTATTACATGAACCGCAAATCTTATCTTGCTGGCATTAATCGATTCAAAAAAGTTGTAACCGATTATCAAACGTCGTCGCAAACGCCTGAAGCGCTTTATCGGCTTGCGGAAGGGTATATGGCATTAGGCATTGT
>JAYTSN010000416.1:0-2654 GCA_043745625.1 Aestuariivirga sp.
AACTGCAGTATCAAACTTTTCTTGTTCCGAAATAATGTGATCAGCTGACAACACTAAAACCATTGCATCAGGTGAACGCTTAAGTGCCACCAAACACCCTGCAGCAATTGCCGCACAGGAATCCCTGCGCATGGGCTCCAAAACAATATCGGCCGTCAAACCAATTTCAAGCAAATCTTCGGCAACTAAAAATCTTTGGCTTTCACCAGACACCACGATGGGACGCGGATCAAAGATCGGGCCCTTGCAACGCAGCACGGTGTTTTGAAAAAGCGTGTTCTCTGAATCAAATTTCAAAAACTGCTTTGGTCTTGCAGCGCGCGACAATGGCCAGAGTCTGGAACCTGCGCCGCCACTTAAAATAACCGGTATGATCAAGGGATGCTTCATGTCTAAATTTTTTGGTTGAATGCGCCAACCGCAGGAAACTGGGCAAGCAGCGACTCGATATATCTAAAGATTTCTATCATGTGCTTTTCCGAAGAAACACTTTCACACACCACAACCAACTCCGGCTTGTTGGAAGATGCCCGAACCAAACCAAAACTGCCGTCGGCAAACTCAAAGCGAATGCCGTTGACTGTATTGACTGATGCAATGGCCTGTCCAGCAATTTTAAAACCTGACTGCCGTGCCTCTTGGACCAACTCAATCAGACTGCTGATCACACCATATTTTTCCAAATCCCCGCAATGTGGCGACATGGTCGGCGTCGAAAACGTTTTTGGAAGCGCACGGTAAAGATCAGCCATGCTTTGTCCCGGCGCTCGGTCAAGCATCCGGCAAATTGTTATTGCCGAAGCAATGCCGTCATCATAGCCATGCCCAAAAGGCTTCCGCAAAAAGAAGTGACCAGACTTTTCAAAGCCAGCCACAGCATTCAGTTCTTTCGTACGCGCTTTGATATACGAGTGCCCAGTCTTCCAATAGTCAGTGGAAGCATTGAGTGATTTCAACACCGGATCAGATTTGAATAGACCCGTGGATTTCACATCAACCACGAACTGGGCGTTGGGGATTTGTGCCGCCATATCGCGCGCAATCATCACGCCCAATTTATCAGCAAAAATCTCATGGCCTTCATTATCCACAACACCCACTCTGTCGCCATCGCCATCAAAACCAAGGCCAACATCACAGCCATGCTGTTTAACAGCGTCAGCCATCATATGCAGCATTTTTAGGTCTTCAGGGTTCGGGTTATAATTCGGAAAACTGTGATCAAGCCTGCAATCAACCTCAACAACCTCACAGCCAAGCCCCCGCAAAACTTGCGGCGCAAAAGCCCCTGCTGTGCCGTTGCCACACACGGCCGCCACTTTGAGTTTACGCTTGATAGGGCCGCCTTTGAGCAGATCTGTTTTATATTTTTCAAACAACCCTTCAACCCTGCGAACTGATCCCCCGGGTCTTGCGACAGCAGTACCTTCCATAACAATCGTTTTAAGCGCCAACATTTCGTCAGGCCCGAATGTCAGCGGACGGTTCATGCCCATCTTAATGCCAGTCCAGCCATTTTCGTTGTGTGATGCCGTCACCATCGCAACACAAGGTAAATCGAGCTCAAACTGCGCATAATATGCCATGGGGGTTATGGCCAATCCAATATCATGCACCTGACATCCAGCTTCCATCAAACCAATGATCAAAGCGTTTTTGATTGACGAAGAGTAATGACGAAAATCATGCGCCACAACAATATCGGGGCGAACGCCGCGCGCATGAATTAAAGTGCCAAGCCCCCGGCCAATGGCCTGTATGCCATATAAATTTATTTCTTTTTCGAACAACCACCGTGCGTCATATTCTCTAAATCCTGTGGGTGTGACAAAAGGCTCGGACTCAAACGCTAATGTGTTCGGCAGAAGATCAGTTTTAACCGGGCGTGAAATCGTCAATTTAGTCTCTTCAATAATGAGGGAAAAAATGCGTTAGAATCATTCTACAAGTAGTCGGTATAGCTCTCAGGTGCAACTCCCTCGTGCATTAGACTTTTCAAGATTTCTCTCCCGCAAATATTCGGCGCCAATTTGAAATAGGTTGAACTGGTTTTGTCAACAGCGGCAACGGAGCAGCATCCACCGCGGGCAAATTTTCCAACACCGCCTTTGGCCTTGAAAAAACAAGATGCCGCGCTTCCTCTAATCCAAGTTCCTGTGTCGCAACTGCAAACGCCTCAGATAAAACAGGCGGTCTTGATTTCGTGTTATGCGCATCGCTGGCCAAGATATGCACCAGCCCTTCAGCCAACATTTTTTGAGCCCAATAATGCGGACGCTTGCCAAATTTTCCGGTCAAAGATCCAGCCGTAATTTGCATCCACACGTCGGCTTTTACCAAGCGCTCAAAAACGTCATAATTGCTTTCAATCCACTTCAACCTCTCGGGATGTGTAAGAATGGGAACATAGCCAGCTTCCATTATTTGAGACAACTGCTCTTCAAGCTGCGGCGGAAAAACAACATGCGAAGGCTCAAACAGCACATAGCGCGAATCATGCAAACGCAATATTTGATCACTTTGGAGGCAATCCAAGAAGTCAGGACGAATGTGAGCATCCGCGCCAACCACGAGGGCAAGGTTGATGTCTTCTTCAATCAATCGTTGGTTCAGTGCCGCGACCTGCAAGCGAATATCTTCTGCAGTGTTATCGT
>JAYTSN010000417.1:0-7723 GCA_043745625.1 Aestuariivirga sp.
AAAATCACGCCAAGAGATATGACATTGGGCAGTGTCAGCAACCAAGCCAGGGTCACGGGTATATTGGCCAACGGCAGATCGACCACTGATCTTTCTGATAACACCGATCCCACACTGAACAACCCAACTGTTACCCCAATCGTGGTGAAGCCCGCCATCGCGCTGATCAAACGCGTGTTCTCAGTGGTTGATACAAACAACAACGGCATCACCGATGTGGGCGATGTTATCAACTATACATTCGATGTCAGAAACACAGGCAATGTGCCGCTGACAGATGTGTTCATCAATGATTTGTTGCCGGGTGCAGCCGTAACTGGTGCGCACATCGCTAATCTGCCAGCTGGCAACACCGATACCACCACATTCAAAGCCAGCTATTCACTGACGGCTCCAGACATCACAGCGGGCAGGGTGAGCAATACCGCCCGGGTCTTTGGCACTTACAATACAAGGCTATTGCAGGACGACTCAGACAATGCGCTTTACACCGCAGATAACCCGACGATCACAACATTGGGTGCGGGCATAGCCCTGGTTAAAACCTTCACTGGCTTCACAAAGCCTGATGGCAGCCCAATGCAACCCGCCGATTTTGTGCAAGTCAACTATCTGGCAAACTACTCATTCCAAGTCACCAATCTCGGTTCTGGCTTCATCAACAACATCTCGATTTCGGATCCATTCGCAGATGTGTTTGGCGGTCCCGCTGCAAATGCCCACTTGGCGACTTTGGCGCCCGGCAGCACCGATGCAACCTTCTTCACGGCCACCCACAAAGTCTCTCCCGCTGATCTCAGCGCTGGCGGAATTTACAACATGGCTGAAGTGCAAGGCACGTCTGCCGCCACCAATACCGTGCTCAGTGACTTCTCTGATCCATTAAGCAAATACAGCGATGCGCCAACCTATGCACCAATCCCAAGCCAGTCAGGCGTCGCCTTGATCAAGAAAATGGCAAGCTTTGATGATAGCAACGGCAGCGGCGTGGTCGATGTTGGCGATGTGCTGAACTATACGTTTGAAGTTATCAATACCGGAAACCAGGACCTCACCAACGTTGCCGTAACCGACGCGATTGCCGATGTTGTGATTGCTGGCTCACCCATTGCCAGTTTGCCAGCAGGCAAAACTGCCACCATCACCGGCACCTATGTGGTCAAGTTTAAAGATGCAAAAGCCGGGCAAGTGTCAAACAAGGCCTTTGTTCATGCTGATCTGGCAACGGGCGGCTTTGTTGAGGACGAGTCAGATAATTCAAGTGTGAATGGCAACGCACCAACCGTAACACCAGTGACAGTCACCATACCTGTGCTGACAAAGGTGGCTGATAAGCCTGAGGTCAAGCGCGGCGAGGTGGTGACGTATACCATCACCGCATCAAACCTTGTGCCCACGCCATTCCAATTGGTCGATGTGATGCCGCCTGGTTTCCACTTTGTTGCAGGCTCGGCCACCATCAATGGTGTTGCAGTCACGCCTCAACTCAATGGCCGCTATGCCAAGTTTGATCCCGTAACACCGCCATCAACACCTAATCCGCTGGCCGGCAAATTGATCTTGAAACTCAAGCTTACGGCTTCAACGACATTGTCAACCGGCAAGTTTGTAAACAACGCGCAATTGATCACAACCATTGACGGCGAGTTGCAAGCCACAGCTCAAGCAACAGTGACAATCATCGAAGATGCGACATTCGATTGCAGCGATATCATTGGCCGCGTGTTCGACGACTTGAACGCCGATGGCTATATGAATGATGGTGAGCCTGGGCTGCCCGGCGTTCGTGTGGTGACGCTGAACGGTTTGCTCATCACCACTGATGCTGAAGGCCGCTACCATGTGCCATGCGGCGCCATCCCCGATGCGGCCATCGGTTCGAACTTCTTGATGAAGTTGGACGTTCGCACATTGCCGACAGGTTATAAGTTAACCACAGAGAACCCGCGCGACGTGCGCGTGACACGCGGCAAAGTCGTGAAGCTGAACTTTGGCGCATCGATCAATCATGAAGTGCGCATTGATATTACCGGCAAGGCTTTCGTAGGCAGTACGCTTGACCTGACTGAAAATTGGATCGGCGGCGTTGATAAGGTCTTGGATGTTTTGAGCAAGGAACATGCAACGCTCAAAATTATCTACAAGCTAAAGGGTGAAGATCCAGAATTGGCGAGAGCCAGAGCTGCGGCCATTGCCGAAACCATCAATGCTGCTTGGCAGGCAGACCAAGACAAATATGAACTCGTGATCACCACCTCAATCGAGGGTGGCCAATGAAACAGGAAATCTACTGGGCGTCCTCCACGGTAATCTCCGTTGTAAAGCGCAGCATTGCTGTGCTGACTTTAACGTCAGCTTTGGTCATGCCAGCTTTCGCCACTGATGAGTTGCCGTTTGCAATCAGCGTTGATGGTAAAACAGTTGATGAAAATACCAAGAAGAGCACTGTGGTTGATGCAACCCAAGATGCTGATGTGCAATTGAACAATGTGGACATTCAAGTGAAGTTTGATGGGCTGGGTGTGAAACCCGTGCTCAATATTTCAACTTTCCCGCCAAAGGTGAATTACCAGGCGGGTGAAAATATCCGTTTCCTCGCAAGCTTCAATTATGCGGCGTGGATCGTGCGCGGTGAAGTGCGGGTTTATGACCACAAAAACAAAAATGCTGACCAGCCCTATCAAATTATCCCCGTTTCAAAACGCGGCGCTGCTGAATGGCAGCTGCCAAACGATACGCCAGCAGAGATGGATTATGTTTTGCGGGTCTATGACGAACAAGGCCGCTATGACGAAACCAAGCCTCTGCCTTTAAAGCGCAGTGAAACGCAACTCGGCATAAACAATGTGGCCGATAAAGCCGTGGCTCCAGGTTATGGCGAAGACCGAACAGCTTCGCGCAACATCCCAGTCTATGGTGGTGCTGTAACAGTCTATGGCAAGAACGTTCCCGAAGGCCATGTCGTAACTGTTGCAGGCGAGTCTGTGCCAATCGACAGCGACAATAAATTTGTTGTGCAGCGCATCTTCCCAGCGGGCACGCACACCATTGATGTTTCAGTATTGAAAGACGGTTTGGGTCTTGAACTCACCCGCGATGTTGAGATTCCAGAAAACGAATGGTTCTACGTGGCACTGGCCGATTTCACACTGGGCCATAATACCGGCGGCATCGTTGAACATGCCGGTTCCGATCAGTTTGACGGCACCTGGACAAAAGGCCGAGCGGCTTTTTATCTTAAGGGAAAAATTAAAGGCGAATATATTTTAACGGCATCGGCTGATACGGGCGAAGGCGGCTTGGCCAATATGATCCAAGGTCTTGATGGCAAAAGCCCGCAAGAAGTTCTGCGCCACATTGATCCTAACACATACTATCCGGTTTATGGTGATGACTCATCAGCTGTTGATGATGCCCCGACGCGCGGCAAATTCTATGTGCGCTTGGAGCGCGGGCCAAGCTCTGTGATGTGGGGCAATTTCCGTTCGAATATTTCAGGCACGCATTTCCTGCGCAGCGAGCGCACGCTTTATGGCGCAAGTGCTGTTTATCGTTCAGACGAAGTGACCGTGAATGGCGATGCGCAAAAAAGCGTTGATGTTTATGCAGCCTTGCCCGGCACTGTGCCGCAAAACGATGTGTTCAGAGGCACGGGTGGTTCATCCTATTTCTTGAAGCATCAATTAATCACGGTTGGTTCTGAAAAAATCAGCGCCGAACAACGAAACCCCACCACGGGCTTTGTGACCCAGCGCTTAACACTGACCTATAAGACTGACTACGACATTGATTACACCAACGGTGTTGTGATTTTGCGTAACCCCCTCCCGGCCAACGGAGCCAATGGCGATAATTATCTTGTGGCGCATTATGAATATGAACCTGTCGCTCGCAATGTTGATGGCTATGTAACAGGTGGCCGTGCGCAAACCTGGCTTGGCGATAATGTGCGGGTTGCAGTTTCCGGCATGCAAGAGAAAACCGCAGGGGCCGACCAATTGATCTATGGCGCTGATGTGCGCGTGCAAAGCTCGAAGGACACCTATGTCGAGGCAGAAGTCGCAAGATCAACCGGCCCCGGCATTGGCTCAACCTATTCTGTTGATGGCGGGCTGAGTTCGCAAAACAACAAGACGGCCGGCGTGAAAGGCTTGGCTGCTAACGCCTGGCGGGTGGAAGTTGGCGGATCAGTTGATGAGATTACCGATGGTAACATGAAGGGCCGCATTGGTGCCCGCTATGAACATTATGATGCTGGCTTCTCTTCACTCGACGTGCAAGCGCCACAAGCTAAAAATGTTTGGGGCATCGACGCTGATGTTAAATTAAGCGACAGCGACACGCTCAAAGCCAAATACAGCGAACAAAATATTTATGGTGGCCAACGCGACCGCCAAGGCGATGTGGCAGTCGACTTTAAAATAAACGACGAAGTAAGTGTTCAACCCTATGCCCGCTACACAGAGGCAGCAGGTGTAGTAACGCCGGGCACCAGACAAGGCATCAGAGGCGACGCTGGTTCAAAACTGACCTATACATGGGATGAGGATACGCAAGCTTATGTGTTTGCCCAAGGCACGGTTGCCCACACTGGAAACATGCTGATTGATAATCGTGCAGGCATAGGCGCTAAACGAAAGATCACAGACCGCATCACTGCATCGGGTGAAATTTCCGAAGGCACCCAAGGCCTTGATGCCACGGCTTCGCTTACCTATGCGCCAAGTGTTGATGATAAATATACACTGGGTTACCGTTTGGATGCGTTCCGCAAAACGTCATCTGGTTATCCTTACACCTTAACTGGCCCCGATCTCGGAACAGTTGTGCTTGGCAGTCGTCACCGTTTCAATGAGCAATGGTCGGCATTTGGTGAAGACAATTTTGATATCTTCGGGGATCGCCGCAGCGTTACCCAAACATATGGCGTGAACTATACACCATCTGAAAACTGGGCCTTGGAAGCCGCGACTGAAATCGGCCATGTCTACGACAACACCCACTTGGCAACATCGCCATTTGCCAAAAACCCAGACATCGACCGCAAGGCGTTCTCAACGGGTGCCACATACCGTGATGAAAGCGGTTGGGATGCACATGCCAAGGGCGAACTGCGCTTTGATGATGATGGCACCAATGAATTGACCAGCTTCCTCTTCCAAGCAGCGTTTGGCGCAAAGATTTCAAAAGATTGGCGCGCCCTTGGCAAGCTCGATTCGGTTTTTGCCGACTCAACCGATTCAACACGCGATGGCGCTTACATGAATGCATCATTGGGCTTTGCTTACCGCGGGTCAGACAGCGATAGACTGAACCTGCTCGCTAAATATAATTTTGTGTTGGATGAGCCCGGCACAAACCAAGTGGCATACGATGGTACACTGACCAGCCCGTGGCAGCAGTCACATATCCTATCAGTTGATGCGACCTATGACCTCACACCGAAATTTTCTGTCGGAGCTAAATACGGCATGCGCATCGGCCAAGTGTTGGATCGCTCACCCGGTTCGAGCTGGACTGACAGCCAAGTGCATCTGGGAATCCTGCGTGCCGACCTTCACATCGTAAATGAATGGGACGCAATGCTTGAAGCCCGCATGCTCTGGTCACCGACTTCTCAATCATCCGATTTCGCCCTTGTTGCCGCGATCTATAAGCAAATGGGCGAAAACTTCAAACTTGGTGTCGGCTACAATTTCGGCGAGTTCTCCGACGATTTAGCCGACTTAACGCATGATAACCACGGCGTATTTGTGAATCTGATCGGGAAATTTTAGGACGTAAGGTGGTCAATTGCCGTCTTTCGCGGAAGAAGGCTCTTTCTAGTCACACGTGATAACCTTCGATCAAGCTTTGCATTTTCACCTGCTCGCGCTATTCAATAGAAAAAGCGAGAACCCAGATGGAAATTTCCAAAGTCCCCAGCATTGAACATTTGCGCCAGATCTATCAGCGCCGTGTGCCGAAGATGTTTTATGAATATTGCGACACGGGGTCTTACACCACCAGCACATACCTTGAGAACACGACTGCATTCTCGAAGTATAAGCTGCGCCAGCGTGTGGCTGTGAACATTGATAATCGCAAATTGAATTCAACCATGGTTGGCCAGCCAGTCACCATGCCCGTGGGCCTCTCTCCAATCGGCTCATGCGGCATGCAGCATGCCGATGGTGAAATTCATGCGGCGCGAGCAGCCGAGAAATTTGGCGTACCATTTTGTTTGTCGACCATGAGCATTTGTTCAATTGAAGAAGTGGCCAAGCACACGACCAAGCCATTCTGGTTTCAGCTTTACGTCATGCGCGATCGTGGCTTTGCCACATCGTTGGTTGAACGCGCCAAAGCTGCCAAATGTTCGGCGCTGGTTTTAACGCTTGATCTTCAAGTGTTGGCACAACGCCACAAAGATGTAATCAACGGGTTGTCATCACCACCGAAGCTCACCATCAAGAACATAATGAACATCGCCACCAAGCCGCGTTGGGCTTTGGGGATGCTGGGAACCCAGAACAGAAAATTCGCAAATATTGTGGGCCATGTCAAAAATATCGGCGACATTGCTTCGCTCAATGAATGGGCCAACAACCAGTTTGACCCAACGCTGGATTGGAGTTCGGTTGAATTCATTCGTAAGCAATGGGATGGCAAGCTGATCCTCAAAGGCATCAATGATGTGGAGGATGCCAAGATTGCATCCAAGCTGGGCGCAGATGCGTTAATCGTTTCAAACCATGGCGGCAGGCAGCTGGATGGTGCTTCGGCCACCATTGATATGCTGGGGCCGATTGTTGATGCCGTGGGTAAGAACACCGAAATCATTTTGGACTCTGGCATTCGCACGGGTATCGACGTGTTGCGCGCATTGGCTCTAGGCGCCAGCAGCACCATGATTGGCCGGGCTTATGTTTTTGGCCTTGGCGCTGGCGGCGAAGCTGGTGTGACCCGCGCGCTCGAAATCATCGCGAAAGAAATGGATATCACCATGGCGCTGTGTGGCGAAACCGATGTGAAGAAGTTTGGACGTCACAATCTGCTCGCGCGATGACCCTGCAAAACCGCGTTGATCCCTGGGGGCAGATTCATGCTACCCCAGAACGCGGAACCATGATGGGCAATCGCGGCGGCAAGTTTCACCTGCCCAATCAGACTATGGGAAAACGCCGCTGGGCCAGCACCCATTGGATTTGCTGTGATATGCATTGCAAAAACATGAAACACGAAGCGATGGGGCAGGGCTATACGTCGCTGTTTTTTCTGGATGAGGTGACAGCACTGGCTGCCGGGCATCGGCCGTGTTTCTTTTGTAGAAGAAAAGAGGCGAAGGCGTTTTTGGCGGATATGCGCGTTGGTGAATGTGATGCAAGGCTGCATGCTGAAAGGCTTTCGCCGCGCAGTGCTGGAGAGAATGTTGAAGGCGCAATGATCGAGCATCTGGGACAAGCCTATGCCGTTAAAAACCAAAATCTATTGCTCTGGTCATTTGCGGGTTACACATCAGCTATTCCGCGTTCAAACATTGCAAGCGCAATCGCTTTGACTCCGCCTTCAATCATTGCCATCTTGAAAACTGGATATAAACCGCGCTGGCACGAGTCGGCACATCAATGGGATTGAAACATGAAACTTCTGCGCTATGGCAAATTGGGGAAAGAAAAACCGGGTGTGTTGGATTCTGAAGGACGCATCCGCGATCTCTCAGCCCATGTCAGCGACATCACGG
>JAYTSN010000418.1:0-7715 GCA_043745625.1 Aestuariivirga sp.
CCGCATTGGTATAATGCGGTTTGGCAATCGACAGGATTTGAGAAGCAGGCTGAGCGAGAAATTTCACTCGGTGCCACGTTGCAAAAGGTGGCCGACCAAGCGAGGCCCTATTATGAGAAATTGAAGGCTTTTGCGCTTTAGATCTTGATTAAATTTGAACAATCCGACCCCTTATCGTCATCCTCGCGAACGCGGGGATCTGCGTTATCTTTGATACAAAACACAGATGCCCGCGTTCGCGGGCATGACGATTTATAGTTTTGAAAAAATACAAATAGCACCCCCCGCCCCCCACCAATAAAAAGGCCGGGAAATTCCCGGCCAATCTGAAGCAACTTTTTTTCTTATCTTACTAATGCATGAACCGGAATGCGACCCGTCATGTCGGGCATAATCGGCTTTGCGGTTGGGGTTTCTTTTTCAACGAGCATTTCAACTTTGCGTAAGTCGGCTTCGGCTTCTTTCAAACGCTCGATCATCGAATCATGCTGGTCGCGCAATTCACCAACGGTTTTTAAAATATTATCGCGGCGCCCGCGTACTGATTTGGCGGCCATTGAATAATTCACATTGTTGATGTCGCTCACGCCAGTGCGCTGCTCTTCAAACTTTACATGCGCATCAAGGTCATCATGCTTGCGCATCAAATCTTGGATCATCAGATCCATATCAGCCACTTGCCTGCGGCAATCTTCGGCCCGGAAACGGTTTAACCGCAAAAGACTTTCACGTGAACGCATTACTCTACCCATCCTTACTCAACACACCGGCGAAATAATTCGCCTTTTTACTTAGACTCGACTCTATTCACGATTCCACGAATCAACTAGCTGTGGTGAATCGCTTTTCAAAGATCATCATGAACAAGCAGGTTTAAGACCAAGTAAATTGCGCACTAACAAATGGTTACCGTAAAAAATGGCTTAACGCGGGATCCTCAACCACTAGATTTAGGGGGTCGGGGTTAAGTGACTACAATAGGTAGTGAGTAGGTCATTAAGAATTGAGTGAGACAGATTAGGTTTTGTTAACCTTTATAAGTCTATCTTAACATTCAGAGTTAATGGTTCATGATGTCGGTTTCCCAAAATGGGGCTGGCGGAAAATTCAGGGTCTCTCGGGCGACGAGGGATTGGCATAGAAGGGGATTCGCATGCGGGTTTTGTTGATCGAGGATGACACAGCGACGGCTCAATCGATTGAGTTAATGCTCAAATCCGAAGGGTTCAATGTCTATACGACTGACCTTGGTGAAGAAGGCGTCGATCTGGGCAAGCTTTATGATTACGACATCATTCTGCTTGATCTCAATTTGCCAGATATGTCTGGCTATGAAGTTTTGAAATCACTGCGCGTGTCGAAAGTGGGCACGCCAATCCTAATCCTCTCTGGCCTCGCTGGCATTGAAGATAAGGTGAAGGGCCTTGGCTTTGGCGCCGATGATTATATGACCAAGCCTTTCCACAAGGACGAATTGGTAGCCCGCATCCACGCTGTGGTGCGCCGCTCTAAGGGCCATGCTCAATCTGTTATCTTGACTGGCGAATTGCTGGTGAACCTCGATACCAAAACTGTTGAAGTGGGCGGCCAACGCGTTCACTTGACGGGCAAAGAATATCAAATGCTCGAGCTGCTTTCATTGCGCAAGGGCACAACACTGACCAAGGAAATGTTCCTGAACCATCTTTATGGCGGCATGGACGAACCCGAACTCAAAATCATCGACGTGTTTATCTGCAAGCTGCGCAAGAAGCTGGCCAACGCTGCAGAAGGCAAGAACTTCATCGAAACTGTCTGGGGCCGTGGTTACGTGCTGCGCGAAGGTGCACCGCCAATGCCTGGACATGAACATGACGAAGAGATGCTGCGCATCGCTTAAACGAAATTACAATGCACCTAAACTTGAAAGCCCGGACATCAAATCCGGGCTTGATTTTTTTGATAAACAGAATGCCGCATGGACTCATCATCCAAATGCCCCACTCTCAAACTCACAATGCCAGAAGGACACACCATACATCGCGCAGCCCTCGATCAGCGCAAGATGCTTGTTGGAAAAAAAACTTGAGCTTATTTCACCGCAAGGGCGATTCAGTGCTGGAGCAGAAGAACTGGGTGGACAAATCTGCACGGGTATTGAGGCTTACGGTAAACATTTGCCCTATCACTTCCAATTAAGATCAGCGCTTCATATTCATCTGGGGCTTTATGGCCAATTCAGAACGGCAAAGATGCCGACCCTGAAAAAGCTTGGGCGAAGATTAGCGCGAGCCGCGTTTCGATTGGGCAGCTTTTGATGGATCAATCCGTCATTGCGGGGATTGGCAATATTTACCGCACGGAAATTCTGTGGCGTCAAAAAGTTCATCCCTCAATGCGGGGCAAATTACTTGACCGCATTTCATTCGACCGGATTTGGAGCGAGGCCGTGAAGCTTTTGCAACTGGGTGTGAAACACAATGCAATTATTACAGTGGACAACACCGCTAAGTCAGCCTCGCGCTATGGTGAGCGCGTGAATATTTTTGCCAAGCAACCTGCCCTTCATGCCACTCGGAAATCCGCAAATTTGAAATGGCAACAAGGCGCGTTTTCAGCTGCGACACATGCCAAGTGCTGCCAGAAATTTAAATCGCGCGTAGAGTTACTGTGGCCATCAACAAAGTCATACAACCCAAACCGATTGATAGTGTCCAGCGCAACTTCATCCAACCTCGTGGCTGGGCCACCACTTTACTGATTTGCAAGTCGATCAGCGGTGAAAGCAGAAGCCCTATTGCAACTGCACCAATCGCATAAGGTCACCACTTCAGATTTAGAAACAGCGCCAATGAAGCAACCCACGCAATGAGATTAGGGCAGACTGCTGCAACAAATATCCACGCGTGCCGTGTTCACCTGGCCCCACCACACGCCGCCAATAAAACTAAATATCAACGCCGCATACGCAAAGCCCGAAACCAACGCATATGTGGCGACGTCGTTGTTCGTAAGCGCGAGAGCGTATGCAGCCGCCTGAGGCAAGAGGCCAGCGTGGCCTAATTTAAGAGCGCTTTGAGGGAGTGGGTTCTGATTTTCAGACATTTAATTCAAGAGTTAATTCGGCACGGAAATTCAAGCAGCTACTGCCGACACTGCCACAGTATCTTCCGCTTCCATTGCCATCGACAGCTTTAATTTCTGTGCTTGGCTCAGCATGCGGGCGTAATAGGGTTGGATAAGGCGTGCATCTAATGTGTTGAGATCGCTGGTGCCATCAATGACCGCAACCATTGCTTCCTTTAACTTCGCGCGGTCGCCCTTAGCTCTTACCAAAAAGCCAGCGCCTTCGGTCTTCATCGTAATGACACCACCGCGGGGCAAAGCTTCAATGGCCAGCAGCAACATGTTGAGCAGCAGCTTCACATCTTGCTTTGGCCTGTTCTCGCGCGGCACTTGCCAATCAAGCTTGATCTTTTCTTCGCCCACAAAGGCTTTAGCGATATCGCCAGCTTCGCCCATATCAATTTGAGCACCAGCTGAACCAGCAGCACCAAATGCAATGCGGCAGAACTTTAATTTTGCGGTAGCAGATTTGGCGGCAGAGCGCACCATGTCTAGGGCCGAAGCTTTCATTTCGGCATCATTCTCAGGATCATCCATCAGTTCCAATCCATTGGCGATGGCCCCCACAGGAGAAATGACGTCATGGCACACACGCGAACAAAGCAGTGCAGAAAGATCAAGATCGGAAAGGCGGTCGAGTGTGGTCATGAAATGATTCCAAAAAGTGATTCGTGTCACTAGCTATATCAAATTGTGGCCATGAATGCCGCATTGACGAAAGCACTAGAAATTTGCCATTAGAGCGCCCAACTTCATCATCGAAGGTTCACTTTGAAAAACACATCCCCCTCTGAACACGCTCTTATTCTAGTCGAAATCGCTCACCGTGCTGGTGCTAAGATTATGGAAATTTATGCCACGGAGTTCAGCGCCAGTCAGAAGGCTGATCTCTCACCTGTCACGATTGCTGATGAGCAAGCCGAAGTGATTATTTTAAGTGAGCTTAAAAAGCATTGGCCAGACATTCCTGTGGTGGCTGAAGAAGCAGCAGCAGCGGGCAAAATTCCAAATGTGGCCGAACAGTTTTTCCTGGTTGATCCATTGGATGGCACGAAAGAATTTTTATCGCGCAATGGCGAGTTTACGGTCAATATTGCCTTGATCAAAAACAGCTTAGCCGTTTTGGGCGTGGTCTATGCCCCTGCCCTTTCACGCGTGTATGTGGGCCAAGAAGCCAACGGCGCGCAACTTTGTACGCTCGGCGTTTCTGATCCACTGAACAGCGCGGTCTGGCAATCAATCGAGACGCGCAGCCTACCTGCAAATGGTGCAACTGTGTTGGCGAGCCGCTCGCACCGCGATGCTGAAACAGAAGCATATTTGGCAACGCTCAATGTCAAAAAAATTATCAGCGCTGGCTCATCCCTCAAATTCTGTACCATCGCCGCTGGCGAGGCTGACATATATCCCCGCTTTGGCCGCACGATGGAATGGGATACTGCCGCAGGCCAAGCTGTTTTGATGGCCGCAGGCGGCAAAGTGAACTGCGCTACGGGTGAGCCGTTAGTTTATGGTAAAAGCTTGCGTGGGTTTGATAATCCGGCTTTTATTGCACGTGGCCAAGGCGATTGACCTCGCGCCCACATTAAATTTCGATTTTATTAACCAAGTTGAAAGTCAAAACTGGCAAAACCACATCATTGACGGAATTTTGCCATGGCAGCGCCCTTTTTTCAGCGCCAACCAAGGCACCACTGAGTTGAGGTTTATCATGCACAAATATTTTCGCTCTTTTGCTGTTCTGCTGACATTAGGCGCTACGCTCGCTGCCACAACAGCCCTTGCCCAAACCACAAACTCTGCAACGCGCGTGGGCAAACGCAACACATTTTCGACAAACGAAATTATGGCAAAGGGCCATGAGTTTTTTGGCAAGACCAGCCGCGGCATTGCTGAAGTGGTCGAGTATGTATTTCAAAATGAAGGTGAGCCAACAGCTTATATCGTAGGCGAAGAAGGTTCCGGCGCGTTTGTAGGTGGGCTTCGTTATGGCGAAGGCACGATTTATTATAAGAACGGCGCCAAGAAGCACATTTACTGGCAAGGCCCATCGGTGGGCTTTGACTTTGGCGGCAATGGTTCGCGCACCTTGACATTGGTCTACAACTCGCAATCACCTGAGGATCTTTATGACCGGTTTGTCGGTGTTGAAGGCACGGCCTATCTTGTTGGCGGTGTTGGCGTGAATTTCCAACGCAAGGATAACATTACGCTGGCACCAATTCGCACCGGTGTTGGTGCAAGACTGGGCGCCAATTTAGGCTATCTCAAATATTCGCCACGCGCCACCTGGAATCCGTTCTAAGCGTTTTGACTTTTCATCGATCAACTTATCTGAACTTTGAAGATTTTGTCAAAGTTCAGGTTGATTGATAAGATTTTTCTAACGGTCAGCATTACCCATCGCCGAAGCAATCAAACTGCGTTAACATGTAACCCAGATTTGGTTGGCGCTTGTTAGCGTTTAGTAAATATGGGTGGTTTTATGTCTCTCACTGAGACTTTGATGTTGGTCGCTTTAGGCTTTGCACTCGCTTTATTGATGGTGCTGCTGTTTGGGCGCGGCTTTTGGGCCATTGCAACGAGTTTTGGTGCAAGACGCAAAGCAAAAAACGTTCCCGTGCAAATGTTGGAATTACAGGCTGACCGTGACCGCTTGCGTGCCGAACACGCTACCATGTCACGTAAATTGGAACTGCGGCTTGAAGAGATAAAAGCCCGCATGACCGTCCAGATGGCCGAAGTTTCGCGCAGCCGAAACCGCGTGCAAACGTTGGTCGAGCAACTTGAAATCAGCGAAGCCACGGTGGCAAGCCGCGATCAAGAAGTAGCAGAGCTGACGGAACAAGTTGATGCCTATAAGTCTGATATCGAGACGGCAACAGCTACACTCAACACTTTCACGCTGGACAACAACCAAAAGAATTTAGAAATTGCCAAACTCACGCAATCAGTTTCGCAACTGAACCAAGGTTTGCGCGAAGCAAACAGCCAAGCGGCACGCTCAGCTGAAGATGCCAAAACCAGATTGCGCGCTCGAACAGCAGCAATCGGCCAGCCCATCCAAGCTGAAATTCAGCAACCTGATATTGGTGATGGCCGGATTAAAAAGCGCATTTCCCAATTGACATCCATTTCAATGGAAATGGATGAAACCCAACGCGGCAACATTCAAAGTTCTAATGAACCCGTGGTCGACACCACGTCCGTTGAGAGCGAACAATCTAAAACTGATCTCGAATACAAATTTGATGATGCAGAGCGCGAAGCTGACTCTTTGACGCAAGAGCTTAAAGCAATTGATGAAGCGCTTGAAAAACGCAACTCGCCCTACCCACCACCCACACCAATTAAATCCTCAGCCAAAGCCAACATCATCGCGCTGGCGCAACGGATCAGATCATTGCA
Organism: Aestuariivirga sp.; assembly: GCA_043745625.1. Taxonomy (GTDB): domain Bacteria; phylum Pseudomonadota; class Alphaproteobacteria; order Rhizobiales; family Aestuariivirgaceae; genus Aestuariivirga. The sequence continues at coordinate 6,514 of JAYTSN010000418.1, forward strand.
AGGTGATGACAAATAGCGGCAGTTGGACGGTTTGCGGTTATGACCATCAACGGCTTAACCCGCTCATTATCATTCTGCCGCAATGCGCGTGATTGCTGTTTCATTGATGATCCTTTGCACCTCAGGCCTGCACGAGCCACACCCCATGCCGGCGTTGGTTTTTTCACAAATCGAAGAAAGAGAAGACCCAGCCTTGTCGTAAGCTGCTCGTCTTATGATGTTGCGGCCAATGCCGTTGCATGAACACACGGTGGGACCGTGATCGAGCGCTGCGGCGGCAGGCCGGCCCGCCAAAACATGTTGTGCCGATACGTCACTGCCCAACTGCTGGTGCAACCAAGACCGACTGACGGCGACGGGTTCACGCGAGGCAAAAAATGCAAAATGGAGTTTGCCATGTTTCTGCGCCACGCAACGAAAAGACGACTGATCATCACTAACGACCGTCGAGACGTCGAGTTCGCCGGTGCTCACAAGTGTTTCAATCCATGTCATCCAACCACTGGGCAAAACATCATCGGCGCATTCGAACGCGGTGCCATGTGCCAGCGGCGAAGTTGCCCAGTAGGCCGTATTGAGTTCTGTGAGCCCAGCAGTGACACCACATCCATGCCAAGCGACATGCTTTTTGTGAATGCTCACTTGTGTTGATTTCAAAGCCGGTTGTCCACTATGAGGATCGACAACGGAAACAGCATTCGCATTGACCAATCCAGTTGGTGCGAAACTCGAATTCCAATGCATCGGTTGAAAGATATGGCCGGTCTTCACCGCGTCACTGATCAGAACCCGCGCGATTGATTTGCCTTTGTCTGAAGTGATCTCCGTAAGATCAGCGGGCTTAAGGTGGAGACGCGCGGCATCCACCTTCGAAATCTCAATAAAGGGCTCGGCGCAGTGGCTGAAGAGTTTCGGAACGAGACCCGTGCGGGTCATCGTGTGCCACTGGTCGCGGATGCGGCCTGTATTGAGAGTGAACTGACCTCTGACCGCCACTACGGGCTGATAAACGGTCGGCACGAAACGGGCCCGACCGTCAGGTGTCTGAAATTTTGCGTCCGCGAATGGATGCGTGCCGCCCCATTGCCTGGGTTCTAAAGCATCATAACTGGCGTCATTCCATTCTGCTAAATCGAGCAATCGCGTGCCGTTGTTTTTGATTTGGGTGAGTGCCACATGTTCAGCGAAAATGTCTGAAGCCT
>JAYTSN010000419.1:0-2647 GCA_043745625.1 Aestuariivirga sp.
GAGTTTCCCCGTTACCACCTCAAGGTAGTGCGTCTACCAATTCCGCCATGACCGCATGCCAAATTGCGAAAGCGCGCGGTGAATAACAGGCGTTTCAGCCAAGTGCAACCCCTCCTTGGAAAATCCCTCATGGTTAACACATTAAAAACAAATTACCTAGCATTTACATAGACTTGTACTCCCAAAACCAACGCGGCTTAAATGTGGCTTTGTTATGATGACCCCACAATAAAAAATGAGTGGGACGTCAAAATGAAATTTTTAACTGCAGTGGGGACTGCGATATTGGGAGCAACGCTACTAAGCGGTTCTGCCCTCAGCGCAAAAATCCAATCGATAACACCACCAAGTGCTAAACCCGAAACAGCAACTTCGGCTTTTGCTAAAGTATTCGACTATACTACGGCCCCAATCGGCTACATCAATTTCTGCGCACGCGGCGAACAAGAATGCCGTTTTAACACTGGTAAAGCTGAACGGGTTGCGATGAGTGCCGAAAAAATCGATCAACTCAATCAAGTGAACACTTACGTGAACACAAAGATTAAGCCAACCAGCGATATCGAGCTTTATGGCGTTCCTGATTATTGGACATATCCAATTACTGCAGGCGATTGCGAAGATTACGTTTTGCTGAAGAAGCGCTATTTGCAAGGCTTGGGCTTTTCACCAGACGAACTTCTGATCACCGTCGTACTCGATGAAAATGGCGCAGGCCATGCAATTCTCACGGTGATGACTGATCAAGGCGATATGATCCTTGATAATCGTCGCAACCAAATTCTGAAATGGAATCAAACAGGATACAAATTTCTCAAACGCCAATCGCAAGTCGAAGCGACCGTTTGGGTCAGCTTACAACAAAACTCGCCACAGGTTTTGGTCTCAAGCCAAAGCAACTGAGTGATACTGCATTAGAGTTAGGTCCGGTCGGCATCCCCATCCCCCAAGCTGCCGGACTTCCTGGAGCCGACACAGATCCCACCCTGTGTCGGCTTCTTTTTTATTGTGTGGGGCTAAGGCTCTTTGCAAACCGCTGCCAGTTGCGCACATAACCAAGCGCAGATTTGGTCAATCCTTCTGCTTCCACAGATGATAACACGCGCGCGATTTTGCCCGGAAAGCCGAGGACGAGGGAGTTGTCGGGAATGATTTTGCGCTCTGGCACCAAAGCATAAGCGCCGATCAAACAATTCTTACCGATCACTGCATGGTTCATCACACAGGCACCCATTCCCACCAAAGAATTATCGCCAATCACGCAGCCATGCAAAATGGCCTTGTGGCCGATTGTGCAATCTCTACCGATGGTCAGTGGAGCGCCCATATCGGAATGCAACACGCAGCCATCCTGAACATTGCTGCCCTCACCCACTTCAATCCATTCATTATCGCCGCGCAAAACAGCGCCAAACCAAACGCTGGCCAAATGTAATAGCCGAACCCGGCCCATCACATCAGCTGAAGGTGCAACCCAGCTTTGATTGGCCAGTTCTGGCTGAATTCCGTCTATGGTATAGATTGTCATTTTGTTATCTCTCTGACTCGGGGTCTGATCATTCTTGTTGAACCATTACCTCAGATCGTCATGCCCGCCCCCGTCTTCGCGAGGACAGGCTACGGCGGGCATCTGCGTTTTGGTTGGTAGAAAACAGAGATCCCCGCTTTCGCGAGGATGACGACTTAAAGTGAGACTGGTTCTACCTAATACAAATTGCGTCAAGTAACGCCAAATATCCGCGTCAGGATAAACACACCTTGGACAAAGCTCCAGCCTAATCCGGCAGCAAGCATCAGAACGCCGATCAACGGCCTTTCAATCAACCACCAGCAGGCGTCGATGATCAGAGTTGTTGGCCCGCTCAGGATAACCACAGGAACTTTGATGGGAATGAGCAAGTCATCATCAGCAAGCATTTTAAAGCTCGGGGCTTCGCCTGCAAGGATGTTCCAAAGACTGCCAATTGCGCCAGATGAAACGATGCCTGTTGCTATCGCAAACAGATACGCAATGTGTTGAGCGTGTTGAACAGCCAAGATCATCCCCAATAGCCAGCCCGTACCAATCTGGGACAAGCAGTTTACTATTGAGTAAGGATTGCAACGCGGAGGCCAAGCAGCAAGCTTGGCGCATCAATATGGTTAACTATTCGAGATCAATTTCCAGAATAGCCATCGAGAAATTATAGGAAAGCTCGCCATCTTCCTCGTCACGATAAATCACGCCAAGAAACTCTTCACCCAAATAAACCTCGCCTGAATCATTCTTTTGAGGACGCGCCTTTGCAATGATGGCGGGGTTATTGAATTTCTCACGAAAATATTTGGTGAGCTTGGCTAATTCTTCTGGCTTCAAGACCGATACTCCATTCGGGATAAGCTCAACGATCTATCTTCAAACGCCAGCGTCTGCAACTGGTTCTACCTGGTGATCCATCGCGCGTGCAGGTTCTGCACAGCCAGCTGTACCAACGATTTTCGCTGGCACACCAGCCACCGTGCGGTTTGGCGGCACGTCATGCAGAACAACCGAACATGCAGCAATGCGCGAGCAATGGCCAACCTCAATATTGCCGAGCACTTTGGCCCCTGCCCCAATCAGCACACCATTGCGAATTTTAGGGTGCCGATCACCAGCCTCTTTGCC
>JAYTSN010000420.1:0-2636 GCA_043745625.1 Aestuariivirga sp.
TTGAGAAATTCTTCGAACTCCTAAAAACACGCGGCAACGTGTTAGGGCCCGAAGCTTTGCAATTGCATTGGAACCGTGTGCATGGACCAGATGCAGAGCGGATGGACCCACGCGTAGTCAAACGCATCAAGATGGCAGAAAACATGTCAGCCGTTGATTTGGTCGAAGTGCTGTTGCAGCGCCAAGCGTTGATAGCCGAATGCAATGACGAGATCAAAACCGCGATTGTCATTTGCCCCACCACGCCCCATGTGGCGATGGATATAAAACCGCTTGAAGATGACATGGACTTATTTTTCGCAACCAATGCCAAAACTTTGCGCAACACGATGATCGGCAATTTTTTTGATTGGTGTGGGCTAGCTATTCCGTCCGGCACCAATGAAGACGATATGCCAACCAGCGTATTGCTTTCTGCACCACATGGCCAAGACACAAAAGTTCTTAGCAGTGGATTATCATTGGAAAGTATAATTCGGCAAAATGCCAATCTTTAATCAGGTCTTCAAAAGCTAACTTACAAAAGAAACCTAGAGCTTATTGCAAAAACTAACTATGAATAATTTTATGCGACCTTTTTTCCGTCTCTCGCCCTCTCTTCAAATCTATGTTGCCTTCGCGCTCTATGCTTTCGCAATGGCCAGCATTTTTCCGCGCATGGGTGATTTGCAAACTGGCATGGGTGTCAGCAAAAGTGCCTTGGCTCTGGGGTTGATTGGAACACCATTTGGCACGCTCATTTCAATAACTTTTGCGCCTCCTTTATTAGAGCGCGTCGGCCACCGCTTGGTGCTGTTGGCCGGCATTCCATTGATCGCGTTAATTTTTGCCATAGCCGTTCATGCGCCATCACCACTGGTCCTGTTTTTACTGCTCATTCCAGTGGGTTTTGTGATTGGTTGTGTTGAAATCATTGTGAATGTGGAAGCTGATAGAACTGAACATGCTTTAGGCTACCGCATCATGAATCGCTGCCACGCATTCTGGAGCTTTGGATTTTTTGCAGCGAGTTTCTTTGGTGCTTGGTTGGCATCAATCAATATCTCGACCCAATTGCATTTGGCAATTGTGGTGCCTCTGGTTTTTGCATCTGTACTTTTAACATTGGGTCAATTCAACCCTGCAGAAGAACGCTTTGCCGAAAAAACAGATAAAAAACCACGATTTGCAATTCCCAGTATGCCCATTCTGGCTCTATTTGCAGTCACATCCAGTGCGATGCTTCTTGAAGGTGCAAGCATGGATTGGTCTGCCATCTACATGCGCGATATTTTTAATGCGGGATCATTTCTGGCTGGCTTTGCAGTAGCAGTGGCGGCCATTAGCCAGGCAACAGCCCGGTTTTTTGCAGATCCGTTCATTGATCGATATTCTCCAGTTGGAGTAGCCAGAACACTGCTGGTGCTCTTATTTCTGGGATGTCTGACCGTATTTTTATCCACGAACCCAATTGTTTCTTTAATTGGATTTGCAGCAATCGGCATAGGCAACAGTGCAATTTTTCCACTGGCAATCTCAGCGGCAGCTCAACGCCAAGACCGGTCACCAGCCATAAACGTTGCCTCGCTTGTGCAGCTGTCATTCACAATGTTTTTGCTCGGCCCACCACTCCTAGGCTTTGTCGCAGACCATTTGGGCATCCGTTATTCCTTTGGCATCGCCCTGCCATTGGTGGGGCTCGGGTTGTTAATGTCTAAGACATTGCGGAAAAGTTGAACCGAAAAGTTTTTTAAGGAACAGCCGTTTCGACTAACGACGCCAACGCACGAAGTGAATCCTGCCAGCCCAGATGACACATCTCCAGCGGAATCACGTCCGGTATGCCCGATTGGGTTATGTTGATTTCAGTTCCACATGAAACCGCTTTCAGCAACACCGTCACTATCATCTCACCTGGCAAATTGGGATCGTCAAACACATCAGTGTAACGCAGCTTTTCATTGGAGATCAGCTCTTTGTACTCGCCGCCGAATGAATGGCTGTTGCCTGATGCAAAGCTCGTGAATGACATTTTAAATGTACCACCTACTTTTGCATCCAAGTGCGAAACATGGCCCGTAAAACCATCAGGCGGCAACCATTTGCACATTGCGTCAGCGTTCAGGAATGCACGATAAACACGCTCCGGCGGAGCTTTAATAACGCGGTGAAAATTAACAGTTCCAGTCATGATAACCTCCATTACTTCGTTAGAGAAACCAGTGAGAAAAATGCGCCTTGAATATCTTGCCCAGTCACAATCCATTGGTCGCCCGGCACTTGGTGTGGACCCATCGCAATTTTTCCACCTGCTTTACTGATTCGGTCCACAGCTTTATCAATGCCATCAACATTGAAATAATAAGCCCAACTTGGCACAGGCATGCTGTCCATTTTCTTCATCATGCCGCCTATGTCTTTGCCATCAATCTGAAACAGTTGATATGGCCCCATTGGCCCCATATCTATTGCTTCACCTTTGGTCCAACCGAACAACGCTGAATAAAAATCGCAAGCGACAATCAAATCGCCCGCATGCAGTTCATTCCAGCCGATGGTGCCCACTGCACCTTCTTTTGCCATTTCACCTTGTTCGGTGCTTCTGGGCTGCATAATCATTAAACCTGCACCCGTGGGATCGCCGATCACCGCAATAC
>JAYTSN010000421.1:0-7673 GCA_043745625.1 Aestuariivirga sp.
AAAGCCCTCGGCATTGTCGTGCTCGATACACGTGGCACAGTCGTTGCCGCCGCCATTCAAGATGGCTCATCGCTTGCGCGCTTTGATGTAGCCAAGGGCAAAGCCAATGGGGCGATTTCGTTTAATACGGGGTCGCGTGGCCTTGAGAAACTAGCTAAGGACCGGCCACATTTTATGGCTGGTGCTTTGGGCGTGATTGATGGAATTATCCCAGTGCCCGGTGGTGTATTGATCAAAACCGCAGAAGGTCAGACCATCGGTGCCGTGGGCGTTTCGGGCGATACGTCTGATAATGATGAAGCCGCAGCGATTGCAGGCATTCAAGCTGCGGGGTTTGTAGGTGATGGCGGCTAGATAGGTAAACTTGGCACACTGAGTCATACTGAACCCGGAAACACGTGATTCGGGGAGACGACCATGTTGACTGTTATAATTGGGTTTGTTTTGATTTTGATTGGCCTTCAGGCTTTTCTGCATCGCAGATCGGCTTTGGCAAACCAAAATCTTTCAACCAATGCCATGCTGTTCAACATTGCGCGCGGGCCAGTGGCTGGTTTTTTAATGATCCTTGCTGGTTTTGGGTTTCTTGCGTCAACATCATTTGTTTTAATCAATTCGGATAAGGTGGGGCATCTCAAGCGCGTTTATCTGGCAAGCGATTTACCGGCTGGGCGCATTCTGGCATTGCCCGGCCAGAAAGGTCCGCAGACCGAGATTTTAGGACCAGGTTTTCATTTTCGGCCCTTGCTCAACATGCTTTATCAAGTTGAAGAATTTGATGTGGTGCAGGTGCCTGAAGGTTTTTATGGGCAGATCACTGCCCTTGACGGTGCATCAATGCCCGAAGGCATGTTTATAGCGCCAGTTATTCCCGATGAAAAATTAAACACCATGCTGGATGCACAAACCTATCTGGAAAATGGCGGTTATCGTGGGCCACAAGAAACTGTTTTGAAACCCGGCTCCTACCGCATCAACCGCTTTTTGTTTGATATTAAAGTTGATCAGGAAACTGCGGCCACTACAATTCCAACAGGGCAAGTGGGGGTTGTTAAATCTAACGTCCAACAGCCCGGTTTGAACTGCAAAGAAGAAATGGTGCGTGTGAGTGCGGCTCAACATGATGCTGATGCATTGTCGGTGCCGTTAGTGCCCAAGGGCTGTATTGGCTTGTGGAAGGATCCTTTATTGCCAGGTGCCTACTATCTCAATCGCCATGCCTATGACATTACGCTGGTGGATACCCGTGTGCAGACTTGGGAATACAAGGGTGGTTATCGCCGCCGCATTATTGATCTATCGATTGATCAACAAGGTAACCTGAAACAAACCGAGCGCACGGTTGAAGAATCGGTGCCAGCAACCGCTGTTGACCGGGCCGTATTTGTGAAGGTCGAAGGCTGGGATATTCCCCAAGAGCTTCGCGTTGTTGCGCAAATTTCTCCTGAAAATGCGCCAATCGTGGCCGGCTCAGTGGGAGGAATTCAGGAAATTGAACACCGCATTCTCACCCCGCTTATCCGCTCTATCGTGCGCAACGTGGCAGGTTCCAGCATCAGGATTCCAAAAAAGCCTGATGATCTTTCAGCGGGTTATGATGTGCGACCAACGAAGGTGCTGGATCTCATTGAAAATCGCGGCGCCATCGAAGATACCATTGAAGACCAGATCAAAATTGAAGCCCGTAAAGCAGGCGTTGAGATCAAAGAAATTCGCTTGGGCGAACCTGCAATTCCACCGGAAATCTTGATAGCGCGGTTGCGTCAACAATTGGCAGACCAACTTGGACAGGCTTATCAACGCGAAACCCAGGCGCAAATCCAGCGTATCGAAACTGAACAGGCCAGAGCAACTGCGAATGATCAACCCAGGCTGGTTGAAGCGCAAATTGCTGTTAAAGTTGCCGAACAAAAAGAAGCTGAACGAGCAGCCCTTGGCCGTGCTGAACGGCAATATCTCGAAGAAATTGCCAAAGGCCAAGCGGCCCAGGCTGGCATACTTGGCCAAGACCGTGTCGCGATGTTGCAGGCTTTGGAAAAAGTACTGGCCAGTTTTGAACGCCAACCACAGCTGATCAGCGTTCTTGGGAAGTTGGTTCCAAACACTGTGGTGAATGGAAATGGATTGGAAGGGGCTGCCGCCATTCTCGGTAATGCACTTGGCAAGCAGCCCTGACCAATTAACCGGTATTATGGCGCAAGTGCCACAAGTAATTAAAGGCCTCATTCACTAAATCGGTGGCATGAACACATATGCAATTCCGGCACTGAAAGAAAAACGCGCTCACATTGCGGGCCGTGTGATCTCGCTTAAAAAGCAGATCACCAAACACCAAAAAGAACTTGCCAGCCTTGACGCGACAATCGCGCTGTTTGATCCGACTTATAAGGTGGGCAGCATCAAGGCGATCAATCCTAACCGGCGATCAAAGCTATTCAAGCTAGGCGAACTGGGCCGCTTGATTATAGATGCATTGAGAAGGGCAGACGGAACGCCACTGGACACGCGCCAAGTGGTTGCCGCTGTAACCTTGGCAATCGGACAGACCAAAACCGATGAGGCTGTATTGAGGGCAACCGTGCGGTCAAATCTGGCTTATCTTGTAAGGCGGGGACGATTGGTAAAATCAGGGAATAGAGCGGCGCTTAAGTGGAGCTTAAGTGGAGCCTTCCTGGTTAGGTTCCACAGACTTCAAAAATTCGACAAATAATCCTTTGCTTTGAAGAAAACTTTTAAGCAATTGAACTTGGTATTCTAGCCGTTGCAGTTCGTCGGCGGCTTCAATTTGTATCGCTGGCTGCGGTTCTTTGGCGACTGGTTGCCAGCCCTTATCCCATGATCCGCGCAAGCGCTCGATTAGGTTAGGTTGTGATGTTGAGATTTTGAAGAGTTTGTTCATAATTAGAACAAGATAAGAATATATAGATTAGACCGTCAAGTTTTAAGGTTTTGAAACAGATATGCTTGTGAGAATTACTATGCCTTCATCTCTAGCAATTTCATAAAGAATACGCATTTTTGGAAGCCTCTTAATCGGCGGCGATTCATATACCCATACTAAAGAGCTGCTGCCATCAAGAGATTCTCCAGCAGAAAATGGATCGAACATAAGAGAGGAATCCACTGCATCAAGCAGTTCGTCCCAATCCTCCTGATCGAGAGGTATCACGTCCTTGAAAAACAAGGTCGCGAAATTTTCCGAGTATTTTACCCCCCAAGGGGGTCTTGGGCTGTCTCTGAGCTTCAAGTCTTTTTACCTCGGCAATAGCCCATTCTTTAGTTTCATTCGAAACTTCCAATGGAAAAATGTTGAAGACAGAGTTGTAGCCAATTTCGTCTCCAAAAGCTACCATCTCCCAAGCGCGATTATGACTGTATTCGCTTATAGTCTGAGCGGAATTAGAGTCGCAAACAAATTTGATCACTTCATCCAAAAGAACAATCTCGTCTTTTGATAATTGATTGGTATTGGCCTTAACTTTAGCAACATATTCTTTTTTCTGATAGCCAAAATAATCTACTGTTTTAATTTCGAGAAGTTCGTTTGACTGTAATTCTGACAAAGCTTCAAGCAACTGGTCACAAGTTGGCCCAAGTGGGCGTTTGCGATAAGTCGAACCAGTAATTGATCTTGCTACATTTGCGTAGCGCAGCATATCTGCAAAATAAAGAACCTTATGCATCTTTACTGCACCTAGTTTTGATGGCTTGCATGTTTCGCAAGTGTGCAAAATTACTGCCTTTAGCTTTTCTTTATCAAATGCCATGATTGCCCTCTTTAACAATAACATATATAGCAATTCGATATAGGTCTCGCAAGTGTTTGATTTAAAATAGTATTTTTTGATTCGTTTTCAATGACTTACGGTTTGTGCGGAATGTCTGCTTCACGCCGCTTTATGCCTCTGCCAATATCTTGAAAAATCCACAGAGGGCTTGCGAACCATGGCAAGGTGGGCAACACGGTTTACTTGTTCGCCGTTTGGCGTCCGGCGGTGATCTTCACGCCAAGCCATCTCTTGCGAGTAACGCAAGAGATATGGCCCTGCGATGTGATGATGAATGCCAATTTCTGCGCGGCGGATGCGGCTAAAAAAACTTTCGGCCAAATTTGTGCAAGCGCCATTCAAGCTGTAAGCCTCTTCGTGATTGATGCGCTTCATTTCATATTTTGAGTGCAAGTCATTCCAAGCGTTTGACTCGTCGGCGTTGATTACAGTGCCCTTGGCAACACGCGACCGAATGAAGTTCAAGGCTTGAGCTTCGGACTTGAACACGGCTGGCAATGATCCGCCATCACGTTCACGAACGATAACCACGACTTCGCGCTTGCCGGATTTGTTCTGCCACAAGCGGCGATCTTTGCGGTCTGTTCTGAGATTGGCTGGCTTCACGTAGCCGCCAAAGTAAGCGCCATCAACGGCAACTTCATGGCCTTCACCACCAAGATGACGGCCTTTCAATTCTTCTGACATGGCTTCACGCATTTTGTGGCCAAGGACGAAAGCAGTTTTATATGAAATGCCAAGATCACGCGACATTGCCAGCATGGATTTGCCCTTCACTTCATTGCAGAAAATGGCGATTGCAGCCAGGTAAGAGCGCAACGGCATTTTGTGAGCGGCAAACAACGTGCCGGACGTAACTGTAAAATCCTTTTGGCAAGCCTTGCAACGGAATCGCAACGAAGCATTGGCACGGCGGCATTCATAAGCATCTAAGCCCCCACAATGCGGGCAAACAGCTTCACCATTAGTTTCGGCCCAACGCACTTTGCGGAAGATTGTTTCGGCTTCCAAAGCGGTCAACCGGAACACTTGAACGAGGCTCAGTGTCTTTGCGGCAGACGATAAAAGGAATTGTTGGGCCATTTTCATATCTCATATGCGATGTTTCTTGCATATTAGATATGGTTTAATTATCCTCTTGTCAACATAAATATATCATATATGATAGAATAATGACAGAAACAGCACCAAAGAAAAGTTGGGAAGACCGTGCGCGGTTATTCCTGAAAGCAGAAATCACGCGTGCAGACGTAACCTATGAGGAATTGGCCAACCGTCTTAAAGCCCATGGCATGAGTGAGAGTGCGGCCTCTATTGCCAATAAGATTAGCCGTGGCACGTTTGCTGCAACATTCTTCTTAGCGTGTCTGGCAGCATTGGACCTTGATGGTATAAGGCTAGAGGATATTTAGGTTCGGTCTTTTTTCTCAGATATTTCTGGACTTTCCAACTTAAAATTTTCCACACTCTCAACTGGTACCCGCAACGCCACAAGCAAGCCTTTAACTTTCTCGTTTATCATATCTATGGTAGTTTCCATGGTTTTTGCAGATTGCCTCTTAAACAGCATGTTGCGCAAAACGCTCGATGTCAAAGCCAACACCAAAATTAGGATAGTCACATTCTTTAACAAATCCCAATATCCGCCCAAGCTGAACGCTTGGCTGTTCCATATAGATGCAAGAGAATTGAAAACTGGACGAACAGCCATAGAATAGAACGTATTGATACAAACCGAAGCGATGGCTAACCCGATTAAAAACAAAAGCGCGGTAGTTGCTCTTTGGCCAAATCGGCCTTCAAATTTTTCAAGAAAGCCAGCTAATCCGAAATCAACCATGAATAAACGAACCCCATCTGCTATTGCTCTGCATGTTGCACGGAATGTTCTTGAAAGTGGAGTCCAATAACACATCATCACTCACCCCCCCTTATGTGGGGCGGATCGGCTAAACCGCTTGTGGCGTTTGCGCCATAATACCGCAATTAACCCTCAGCCTTGGACACACCCACCATTGCCGGCCTCAGGCAGCGGTCACCTACTTGGTAGCCTGCTTGCATTTCCTGCATCACAATGCCGGGGGGCTTTTCGGATGTTGGCACTTCGAAAATGGCTTGGTGGAAATTGGGGTCAAATTTTGCACCTACAGTTTCGATTTTACGAATGCCGTGGCGCTGGAACACATTTATTAATTCGCGCTCGGTGGCTTCCACACCAATGATCAAGTTTTTTTCAATGGTGCCTGCATGATCGCGTTCTTCCGCCGGCAAGGCCTGCAAGGCGCGGCCTAAATTGTCTGCGACGGTCAAGAGATCTCGCGCGAAATTCGAAGCGGCATATAATGTGGCCTCGGCTTTTTCGCGCTCGGTTCTTTTGCGCAGATTTTCCATTTCGGCCGCAAGGCGCAAGAGGCGGTCTTTGGAGGCGGCCACTTCATCTTTCAATGTGAGAATTTCGACCTCGCGCGGATCGACTGTGGCAACGCCGTCCAGTGCATCGTTTAAAGCTTGCGCAGCCAGATTTTCATGGTGACCGTCTTCGGTCTTTTCATTTTCAGATGTCATTTTGATATGTCCGGTTCAAACGGGGTTGTCGGTTGGCACGCATATCGGGGCATTTTGGAGAAAAATCAAGAGAGCTTATTTTAAGAGAGAAGCCGCCCCACGACTTTTGCCGTATAATCGACCATCGGAATGATCCGCGCATAATTCAGGCGCGTGGGGCCAATAATGCCCAAGACACCAACGATTTTTTCTTCATCATTCTTAAAAGGCGCCACGATGAGGGATGAGCCAGACATGGAAAACAACTTGTTTTCGGAGCCGATAAAAATGCGAACCCCTTCAGCTTTTTCGGCAAGGCCTAAAACATCCACAAGATCGCGCTTGTTTTCAATATCATTAAATAATTTGCGGATGCGCTCCAGATCAGCAAGAGCGCCCGGCTGTTCAAGCAAATTGGCCTGGCCTTTGACGATGAGGTTTTTGGAATCAGCGTCTGTTGCACCTGACCATACGGCCACACCCTGTTGAACCAGCTTGGCTGACACATCATCAAGTTCGCGCCTCAGCTTTTCAACCTCTTGAGTTACCAGTTTTTGCACTTCATCAATGCTGCGACCTTGGCCCATGGCCGATAAATAATTGGTGGCGCGGATGAACACCGAGGCAGCTAAGCCTGACGGCACATCAATGATGCGGTTTTCCACCGTGCCATCTTCACTCACCAAAATCACCAAGGCACGGCCAGGCGAGAGATTTACAAATTCGATGTGCTTGAGCCGCGCATTATATTTTGGCGACATAACGATGGAAGCGCATTGCGATAGACCAGACAGCATGGTGGTGGCCTCGTCCAGCACATCTTCATAACGGCGGCTGCGATTCGTGGCTTTCACTTGCGCATCAATATTGGCGCGTTCGGAGGCGTTGATGGCACCTACTTCGAGTAACGCATCTACAAAAAACCGGAGCCCTGCTTCAGTGGGCATGCGCCCTGCCGAGGTGTGCGGCGAATAGATGAGACCTGAATCTTCCAAGTCCATCATCACATTGCGCACCGATGCAGGTGATAATCCGGCCGGCAGCGCTTTGGAAATGGTGCGCGAGCCAACGGCTTCTCCCGTTTCCAAATAGGTGTCAACAAGCTTACGGAAGATTTCGCGGCTACGCTGATCAAGCCCGGCAAGGCCTGATGCTTTATCGTCGGTAAAGGAGCGAGGTGGAATGATGGTCATGGGGAGAACTTAGGAACTGTGGTGCCACAGGTCAATCACACTCAATTTACCCCAGGGTAACGAGTTCAGGTTAACGTCCGCAATGAATTGATGACGGATTGGTTTGTTGCGTGATTCAATTGGCTTTCGATGATTCGGGAGAAAGCCA
>JAYTSN010000422.1:0-2629 GCA_043745625.1 Aestuariivirga sp.
GCAACAGGCGTAAATTCATCCTCGTCTTGTTCGCGCATGAGTTTGCGTATTGTTTCAAAAGCGGTGCGCACTTTGAAATTCTCAGTTGATGTCCCAAAACAAATACGGATGTGACGCGGTGTTAGGTTTGGAACCAATAGAAATGCAGAACCTGGGGTGACTTTTATGTTTTGGGCACTCAGCGCTATTGCAAAGCGCGAAGGGCTCCAATGCTGTGGCAATTCAAGCCACGCATAAGGTGCGCCTGGTTCGCACCTGAAATTACAATTTTTAAAAACATCGATGAACGATGCGCGAAGGGTTGCGAGCTCGCGGCGTGTACGATTCAAAATATTTTCTGCAACATCGCTTTCAATCCAATAGCGCGCGATCTCACCTGTAATACCAACAGTGCGCGACGCCATGGTGCGGACATGAGCACGCAATGATCTTTCCTGACCTTGCGGCGTAACCACAAATCCAATCCGTAGGCCTGGTGCAAGGGTTTTTGACAGGCTTGTAATGTGGTAAGTGAGTTCAGGGGCTATGGTATAAAACGTTGGCGGCTGCACCCGCGAATCCAAGAGCCGGAAAATATCGTCTTCAATAATGGTAACTTTATATTTGCGTGCAACGGCGACAATTTCTTCGCGCCGCCTCATGCTCATCGTGCTGGTGGTTGGGTTTTGCAGCGTCGGAACCAGATAAAGTATGCGCGACTTTGAAGTGCGGGCTGCATGCTCAAACGCACTTGGCGTTAAACCTTCGGCATCCATTTCCAGCGGCAATGGCTCAACATGAGCATTTTTAAATGTGCTGCGCAAAATGGCATAGTTTACACCTTCGGCCATCACCGTTTCACCAGGCTCGGATATTGCTTCAAGCACGGTGATCAAACCAAGATGCGCACCCGCCGTGATAAAGATATCGCGTTGCTGGGCATCAATGCCGCTGCGCTTTAACCACTGTGCAGCCATTACTTTATGCAGGGCAAAACCATCAGGTGGAGCATAGTCTAAAAGATCAAGCTTGCGCGGATCACGCATGACAGCATGAAGCGCTGCATCAAACTCTTGTGTCGTGACCACAGGTGGAGGAATGGCGTGGGTGAGATCAATCATGCCATCGGCTTCTTTGGCGATGGGGGTGATTGATGATACGGGGTGGCCGCTGCGAATATAACTTCCGCGGCCCACTTCGCCAGATAACAGCCCGCGGAGTTCTGCTTCCTTATAAGCGCGCGTGACGGTGCCCAACGTGACACCCAACTTCCACGCCAAATCCCGCTGTGGCGGAAGCCTGTCGCCCTTGGCGAGTGCGCCACCATCAACATCAGCACCGATTGCATCAGCAATTGCCAGATACAATGGTTTGGAACGATCAAGGATAGGTAGCCAAATTGTCATGGTAACAATGTTTCGATTGTGTTGATGTTATGAGGTATTGTATCAATTAAATGCGAAATAACAAGTACAAAATATAAAATTGATGGATACAATAGGTACATTTGATCAAAGGAGTAGAGAATGCGCGACTTTTGCCGGCACGAAGCTTCATCCAGAATGGCTTATGGGCGCTGGACGTGGCTGGCGCGTGTTTTGGGCAATTGGCGCATGCGCAGCGATCTCAGGCGCATCCAAAAGTTCAACGACTATCAATTGCGTGATATCGGTTTGGTGCGTGAAGATTTGGCGTTCTTGTTATCGCGGCCTTTAGGCAGCGATATATGCTGGGAATTAGAGAGGCGGCAATTACTGAGAAGCCGCGACTGATGCGGTTATTTCAAAGTATCGCCAATGTTGTTGAAGCGCCAATTTAATGCAGATGTGATGTAAGGCTCTACAATGACAAGGCAAGCTGCCATCGCAGCGGCAATCAGCCCATATTCAATGGCGGTCGCACCAGTTTGATCAATTATGAACTTTCGCACAGGATTCTCCAAAATTCTCCGCCGCGGTTTGCATGTTTGAAGCACATGAACAACCTCGATTTGGAATCGATTTCTAAATGCACCGCTTTAAGGCAACGTTAAAGTCGAGCCAAAAATTGGGTAAGTTATTGGTTTGCCCACAAAGACTGGTTTCATGGTAAATGTTGGAGGGCCAAATTATTAAGCATTCAGCGGCTTGCCTTTAAATCCATAATCTGCTTTATCCCGCTCACCTTCACTTCAAAACTGAAGTATTCACGTCGCCTGGCTTGTATAGGGCATGCCATGGCGGCTCGATTAACGCTTAACTTTAGGACCAAGCAAAATGCCCAAAATGAAAACTAAATCTGCGGCCAAGAAGCGTTTCCGCTTCACAGCCTCAGGCCTGGTGATCGCTGGCGCTGCCGGCAAACGCCACGGCATGATCAAGCGCTCCAACAAAACCATCCGCAATCAACGTGGTACCATGATCTTGGCAGCAGGCGACGAACGCCTTGTCAAAATCCACATGCCATATGCGCGCAAGAAATAAGGGAGGCTGATCCATGTCACGTTCAAAAGGTGGCGTCGTTGCACGCCGTTCCCACAAAAAAGTTATCAAGGCCGCTAAAGGCTATTTCAGCCGCCGCAAAAACATTTTCCGCGTTGCCGTTCAGGCCGTGGAAAAGGCGGGGCAATATGCCTACCGCGACCGTCGCACCAAGAAGCGCAATTTCCGCT
>JAYTSN010000423.1:0-7667 GCA_043745625.1 Aestuariivirga sp.
TGGCCTTAGATAGGCTCGGTAAAAATTAGGATATTGAGATGAGTGATATAAAAAAGGGAATTGTTTTAGCGGGTGGAAGCGGCACACGACTTTATCCTCTCACACTTGCAATTTCAAAACAGCTCTTGCCAATTTATGACAAGCCAATGATCTATTATCCTGTCTCGGTTTTGATGCTGGCGGGAATCAGAGACATATTAATCATATCTACACCGCAGGACCTTCCGCTATTTGAACGACTTTTAGGGGACGGATCCTCATTTGGTGTGAAGTTTACGTATGCCGAACAAGCCAAGCCTGCCGGAATTGCCCAGGCATTTACAATTGGCAA
Organism: Aestuariivirga sp.; assembly: GCA_043745625.1. GTDB lineage: Bacteria > Pseudomonadota > Alphaproteobacteria > Rhizobiales > Aestuariivirgaceae > Aestuariivirga. Next base: position 332 of record JAYTSN010000423.1, read on the forward strand.
AAAATTTCTCAACGGCGAAGGTGCCGCCCTTGTTCTGGGAGATAACATTTTCTACGGTGCCGGACTTGGTGGGATGTGCCGCAGAGCCAATGCTTCTGAAGACGGTGCCACAGTTTTTGCATACCGTGTTCATGACCCTGAGCGTTATGGCGTTGTGGAATTTGATCAACATCACAACGCCAAAAGCCTCGAAGAAAAGCCGTCCAAACCAAAATCGAATTGGGCTGTGACCGGCCTATATTTTTATGACAGGGATGTCGTTAGCATTGCTGAAAATCTTATACCATCTGCGCGGGGCGAACTTGAGATTACTGATTTGAACGCTGAATATTTGCAGCGTGGGAAATTGCGGGTTGAGCTCATGGGTCGCGGCTTTGCTTGGCTTGATACTGGCACCCACGAGAGCCTGCAGGATGCGAACAATTTTGTGCGCACGATCGAAGCGCGGCAAGGTTTTAAAATTTGCTGCCCAGAAGAAATTGCGTTGGAAAATGGGTTTATGGACAGTGCGCAGGTTCTAGCGCGTGCTGATCAGATGGGCAAAAGTGACTATGCGGTTTATTTGCGTCGCTGTGTTGCTGATCGGCAGGCGCATTGAATGGAAATTCGTGAACTTTCTCTGCCGGGTGTCTTTGAGATTAATCCGAAAAAATTTGGTGATGATCGGGGGTTCTTCTCTGAAACGTTTTCCATGGCGGCAATGGAAAAACATGATTTGCCGACGCACTGGGTGCAAGATAATCAATCATACTCAAAGCAACAATATGTTTTGCGGGGGTTGCATTATCAAACTCCGCCAATGGCCCAAGATAAGTTGGTGCGGGTTGTGCGTGGAAGCATATTAGATGTTGCGGTTGATATTCGAGTGGGTTCGCCCCATTTTGGAAAATGGGTTTCGCTGTTGGTCTCAGCTGCGGCTTGGAACCAAATTCTGGTGCCAAAAGGTTTTGCCCATGGCTTCCTGACTTTGGAACCCGAAACCGAAGTTATTTATAAAGTAAGCGAGTTTTATGCGCCGCAATGTGATCGTGGCATTCAATGGAACGATCCTGCAATTGGAATAGATTGGCCGCTCAACGGGCAACAGCCTGTGCTTTCAGCCAAAGACTTAATTGCAAAACCACTCCATGATCATGATACGGGTTTTAAATTGGGGGATATTGATTCATGAAAATTATGGTCACTGGAGGATCAGGTTTTATCGGTTCGGCCGTTTGCCGCCACCTGGTAAATGATCTTGGGCTATCTGTCGTGAATGTTGACAAGCTTACTTATGCGGCATCGCCCGCTTCGGTTGGCGGTCTTGCAGCTTCTGGGCGATATGCTTTTTATCAACAAGATATATGTGATCGTTCTGGCGTTGAGGCCATTTTGGCAAAAGAGGCTGTTGATGCGGTTATGCATCTTGCCGCCGAAAGCCATGTTGATCGCTCCATTGACGGGCCGGGCGAGTTTGTTCAAACCAACATTGTGGGCACGTTCTCGTTGCTGCAAGCAGCGCGTAGCTATTTTGCAACACTGAGTTCTGCTAAACAAAAAACTTTCCGGTTTCACCACATTTCAACGGACGAAGTGTTTGGCGAGCTTCCTTTAGATGGCAGCCTGTTTACTGAAGAAACCGCATATGCTCCAAAATCACCCTACTCGGCTTCGAAGGCTGCATCAGATCATCTGGTTCGCGCCTGGCATGAGACCTATGGGTTGCCTGTCGTCCTCACCAATTGCTCCAACAATTATGGGCCATTTCATTTCCCTGAAAAACTTGTTCCGCTGATGATCATCAATGCCATCGAAGGAAAGCCATTGCCGGTTTATGGCACGGGCAACAATGTGCGTGACTGGCTTCATGTTGAAGATCATGCGCGTGCGTTAGCAATGGTTTTGCTGCACGGGAAATCTGGCGAGAACTATAATGTTGGCGGAAACAGTGAGCGCACAAATTTAGAAGTGGTGCACGCAATTATCGACCGCCTCGATGCTTTGCGGCCTATTGTCGGTAGTCGTCGCTCTTTGATTACGTTTGTAAAAGATCGCCCCGGCCATGATTTGCGTTATGCCATCGATGCCAGCAAAATTAAGCGCGAATTGGGCTGGTCGCCGGTTGAAAGTTTTGAAAGCGGACTGGAAAAAACAGTGGCTTGGTATCTCGAAAATGCAGCGTGGTGGCAGGCGATAAGAGAAAAAAACTATGCAGGCCAGCGTTTGGGCCAGAAAACGGCTTGAAATCACAGCAAATTAACGGTTTTTTCCAAGGACAAAACGCCGCTAACTGAATTATTGCTCTCTCGAAACGAAGCAGCTATAGACCGCCTCGTTGTTGGGGCGTCGCCAAGCGGTAAGGCACCGGATTTTGATTCCGGCATTCGGAGGTTCGATCCCTCCCGCCCCAGCCAACTCTTTCCTGCATTTATTAATGCAGCAGTTGGCATCTGCACCTTTCCGCTCTATCTTCATGATCAATCTTGGTTCGTTGCGGAAATTCGGTTATGGATGTTAAATCTCCCCATCTTTCAAATTCACTGGTGCGCAATGTCGGTGTTGCGCTGAACACGTCTTGGTTTGACAAAATTCAAGTCAATACATCAGCAGCAGAACGCCGTGCAGCCACTTTAACCACCCGACGTAGTGTCAAGAAAGAATATCAAGCTGCGTGGTTGGTAAAGGCGCTGCAATGCATTGATTTGACCACGCTGGCGGGCGATGACACTGCAGGGCGGGTGCACCGGCTTTGTGAAAAGGGCAAGCGGCCTTTGCGTGATGATTTGGTCAGGCAGTTGGGCCTAGAAGCTTCCCCGCCGAAGGTGGGTGCGATTTGTGTTTATCCCACGATGGTTCCCCATGCTGTTAAAGCTTTGCGTGGTTCGGGTATTCCAGTGGCATCGGTGGCTACTGGTTTTCCGGCAGGTCTGACGCCACTTCCACTGCGCTTGGCCGAAATTAAATATGCCGTTGAACAGGGTGCCGAAGAAATTGATATCGTGATCAATCGCCAATTGGTTTTGATTCAAGATTGGGCCGCACTTTATGATGAGATTGCAGCGATGCGCGCGGCTTGCGGGGCTGCGCATTTAAAAACGATTTTGGCGACTGGTGAATTAAAGACGCTGCGCAATGTTTATAAAGCTTCGATGGTGGCGATGCAGGCGGGTGCTGATTTCATCAAGACATCAACCGGCAAAGAAGATGTGAATGCCACGCTGCCTGTAAGCTTAACCATGGTGCGGGCACTCAGGGACTATGGCGAGATGACGGGATTTAAAATTGGTTTTAAACCTGCAGGCGGATTGAAGACATCCAAGGACGCGATGGCGTGGCAGATTTTGATGAAGGAAGAATTGGGCCGGCGTTGGCTGGAGCCTGATCTGTTTCGCATTGGCGCAAGCTCTCTGCTGGCTGATATCGAGCGGCAGCTCGAACATTATCTCACCGGGCGCTATTCAGCGCTTGCACATCACGCTTTGGCTTAAAGGTCTATCATGGCAACTGTTACAGACATTCTTGAAACCATGGAATATGGGCCAGCGCCTGAATCAAATACGGTCGTGAAAGATTGGCTGGCTATTCATAAGGATGGTTTTGGCCATTTTATTGGAGGCAATTTTGTTCAATCGTCTTCGAAGAAATCAATTGAGGTTTTCAATCCGCATAATGGCTCGGTGCTTGGCCGCGTGGGGCAAGGCAATGCGGCCGATGTTGACCAGGCCGTGAAGGCGGCGCGTAAAGCATTCGGGCCGTGGTCAAAGTTATCTGGCTTTGAGCGGTCTAAGCATATTTATGCATTGGCGCGGCATATCCAAAAGCGCGAACGTTTTCTCAGCGTTCTCGAAACCATGGATAATGGCAAAACCATCCGTGAATCGCGCGACATTGATATTCCACTTGTGGCGCGGCATTTTTATCATCACGCGGGTTGGGCGCAGCTTCGAGATACAGAATTTAAAGGTTACGGCCCTGTAGGTGTGTGCGGCCAGATTATTCCGTGGAATTTTCCGCTACTGATGTTGGCCTGGAAAATTGCACCTGCGTTGGCGGCTGGCAACACGGTGGTGTTGAAGCCTGCCGAATTTACGCCACTTACAGCTCTGGCATTTGCCGAGATTTGTTCTGAGGCAGGCATTCCCGATGGCGTGGTGAATGTTGTGACTGGAGCAGGCGAGACTGGTGCTGCTTTGGTCGCCGATTCCGGTGTTGATAAAATTGCTTTTACAGGTTCAACAGAAGTTGGAAAATTGATCCGTGTACAGACGGCTGGGTCGGGTAAAAAGCTTTCGCTAGAGCTCGGCGGTAAGTCGCCCTTCGTGGTTTATGATGATGCTGATTTGGACGCAGCCGTTGAAGGTGTGGTTGACGCTGTTTGGTTTAATCAAGGCCAAGTGTGCTGTGCTGGCACACGGCTTTTGGTGCAGGAGGGCATTGCGCAGACGTTTTATGCCAAGCTGAAAAACCGCATGGGATCACTGCGGGTGGGTGATCCACTGGATAAATCAAATGATATGGGGCCTCTGGTTGATCCGGTTCAGTTGGCGCGGGTTTCTGCGATGGTCAAAAAAGGCCAAGCGGATGGTGGCACGTTGATCCAAGCGCCTTGTGCTTTGCCAACAAAGGGCAATTATTTTGCGCCATCTTTGTTTGTTGATGTTGATACGTCTTCATCGGTGATGAGTGAGGAAATATTTGGGCCTGTGGTTTCAGCCATGACATTCCGCACCTTGGACGAGGCCGTGGCTTTGGCCAATCACACAAGCTATGGCTTGGCGGCCTCTATCTGGTCAGAGAATATCAATGTGGCGCTGGATCTGGCGGCGCGGGTGAAGGCTGGCATTGTGTGGATAAATTCCACCAACTTGTTTGATGCTGCGGCGGGCTTTGGCGGTTATAAAGAATCTGGTTTTGGCCGCGAGGGCGGGCGCGAGGGGATGTATGAATATCTCGTAGCGGATTGGATGAAGGCGCTGAAAGTTGAACAAACTTTGACGGCACAGCCAATGGCATCGCCCAGTTCCGAGTTGCGCCATAATGCGGCTGATCTGATTGATCGTACAGCAAAGCTTTATATTGGCGGTAAGCAATCACGGCCTGACTCTGGATATAGTTACGAGGTTGTATCAGCCAAGGGCAATGCGCTCGGCCTTGCGGGCTTGGGGAACCGCAAGGATATACGTAACGCTGTTGAGGCGGCGCTGAAAGCATCTGCTTGGTCGGGTGGATCAGCACATAACCGTGCGCAGGTAATGTATTTCATCGCAGAAAATTTGGCTGTGCGGGCTGACGAGTTTGCAAAACGGTTGGTGCAAGCTGGGGCTTCTGCACGCGATGCCAAGCGTGAAGTTGATGCAGCGCTTGAGCGTATTTTCTTTTATGCAGGGCATGCTGATAAATATGATGGGCGTGTGCACTCGACCAATTCGAAAAAGCAAACCACATTGGCGATGAACGAACCTTACTGCGTCATGGGTATGGTTTGCCCCAATGAAAATCCGTTGCTGTCGATGATCTCACTGATGATGCCCGCTCTTGCGATGGGCAACCGCGTGGTGTTGGTGGCCTCGCAGTCGATGCCGTTGATCGCCACCGATTTTTATCAAGTGCTGGATACATCTGATGTGCCAGATGGTGTGGTGAATATTGTAACAGGTGCGCGTGATGAGTTGGCAAAGACGCTGGCTGATCATGATGAGGTGGCGGCGATTTGGTATCATGGTGATGCGACTGGTTCAGCGATGGTTGAGAAGGCTTCAGCTGGCAATGTGAAGCCCACATGGGTGAATGATGGCAAGCGGACCGACTGGTTTAATGCTGAACAAGCGCAAGGCCATGAATATTTACGCCGTGCGACCCAGGTGAAAAATATCTGGATTCCTTACGGAGAATAACATGGCGCAATATCCTCGCGATATGAAAGGCTATGGCCGCGCCATTCCTGATCCTAAATGGCCGGGCGGTGCGCATATCGCCGTGCAGTTTGTTCTCAACTATGAAGAAGGTGGCGAGAATAATATTTTGCACGGAGATGCAGCATCTGAAGCTTTTTTGAGCGAGATTGTAGGGGCGGCACCTTGGGTGGGGCAGCGCCATTGGAATATGGAGTCGATTTATGAATATGGCGCGCGCGCTGGCTTTTGGCGGCTGTGGCGCATGTTTACGGAGCGCCAAGTTCCGTTAACGATTTATGGCGTGGCCACGGCTTTGCAGCGCTCGCCTGATCAAGTGCAGGCGATGAAAGAAGCTGATTGGGAAATTGCTTCACATGGTTTGAAATGGGTCGAGCATAAGGACATGTCTGAAGAAGTAGAGCGTGCTTCGATTATGGAAGCAATCCGCATTCACACTGAGGTTGTGGGTTCCAGACCTTTAGGTTGGTACACGGGGCGCTGTTCCATGAACACCACCAAACTGGTGATGGAGGAGGGTGGATTTCTCTATTCGTCGGATGACTACTCTGATGATCTGCCGTATTTTTTAAATCGCCCACAAGGCGGCAAGCATTTGATTGTGCCTTATACGCTTGATGCAAACGATATGCGCTTTGCAACGCCGCAAGGGTTCAACACGGGGGAGCACTTTTACCAGTATCTGAAGGACTCATTTGATTGCCTCTATGAGGAGGGCAAGCGTGGGTCAGCAAAGATGATGAGCATCGGTTTGCATTGCCGCTTGGCGGGGCGGCCAGGACGGGCTTTGGGATTGGCTAAATTTATTGATCATGTTTTGGCCCATGACAAGGTGTGGGTGGCAAAACGCGAAGACATCGCACGACATTGGTTAAGTATTTCAACGGGTTAAAAAATAAATTCCCAATTTAAATTTTTTAAGCTTGACAGCGTACGGTGAACATGCTAGTTCTCGGCACACTCCACAACTGGGTCTAGAGTTCTGGGGGCTCCTCTTATGAACAAGTTTTGCAAGCTCACGAAGACAACGTTCTGGAGAGGTTTTTATATCAACTTTACGCTGACATGGCCAAGCTCACCAAAATTGCCGATTACTTCGTCGCCCGCCTGAATAGGCATGGGCATAAGGCAAGTGCCGGTGGTGACGATCTGACCCTGTTTGGCTGTGATGCCAAGCGATGACAGTTCGTTGATCAGCCAGGTCAGGGCAATGCGCGGCGAACCCAGCACGTTTGAACCTTGACCAACCACTACAGAATTGGCTGATACGCGGCCTGTGGGTTTGAATGTGGTGAGATCCATGGAGCGCCAAACATCTGGTGCGGCTGGGCCAATGACAAGCCAGTGCGCGCAAGCATTATCTGCGATCAATTGGGCGGCGCCTACTTGTTCAAAGTGACGGTATCGGCTGTCGGGCAGTTCAATTGCAGGGTGAAGTGAGGCGA
>JAYTSN010000424.1:0-7643 GCA_043745625.1 Aestuariivirga sp.
TTTGGTTGGCATAACCATGATTTTGAATTCAGGAAACTCCCTGATGGTTCCATGCCGCATGAGCGGATTTTTGAAGGTGGGCCAATGCTGGATTGGGAAATTGATATTGCTTGGGTTGCTTTTGCCAATCAGAATCCGGTAAAGTGGATCAAGGCTTACGCTGACCGCATTACAACTGCCCACATCAAAGATAATGCACCCAAAGGTGAAAACCTAGACCAGCACGGCCAAGCCGATGTGGGCACTGGGACATTAAAGTGGCCCGAAATTTTCCAAGCGCTGCAAGCGACGCGCTGCATGACATATGTGGTCGAGCATGATGATCCGAAAAACTATAAGTCGTTCGCGAAGAATTCTTACAATTTTCTATCAAAGATTTAAGGTGACAAAATGAGCAATACACTGGGCGTCGGCATTATTGGATGCGGCAATATTTCTTGGGCTTATTTAACGCTGGCCAAGACGTTCAACCACATTGAAGTTAAAGCAGTGGCTGATATGAACATGGCAGCAGCTGAAGCGCGCGCTAAAGAATTTGGCGTGAAGGCGCAAACTGTAAAAGCGCTATTGAAGAATGACGATATTCAGATCGTTGTAAATCTCACAGTGCCTGCCGTGCATTACAAGGTGTCGAAACAAATCCTTGATGCCGGCAAGCATGTCTATTCAGAAAAGCCACTCACGCTTTCCTATAAAGATGCGGTGGCTCTGCAGAAATATGCCGCTCAGAAAAAGCTTCGGGTGTGCTCGGCACCAGATACATTTTTAGGTAGTTCACATCAGCTGGCCCGCAAGGCAATTGATGATGGCAAAATCGGCAAGATTGTTTCGGGCACATGCCATTTCATGGGCCCTGGCATGGAAATGTGGCATCCAAATCCTGATTTCTTCTTCCTGCCAGGCGGTGGCCCAATGCTGGATATGGGCCCCTATTATATTTCAAATCTTGTGAACCTCATCGGCCCTGTGAAGCGTGTATCTGCTCTGGCCACCACAGGCCGCAAGACCCGCACCATCAGCAATGGCGCGCGCAATGGCGAAGTGTTGAAAGTGAAAACGCCCACCACCTATCATGCGCTGCTTGAGTTTGCTCAAGGTGCTTGCATCACTGTTTCGCTGTCGTGGGATGTTTGGGCACATAAGCATCAGAACATGGAAATTTATGGTCAAATGGGTGCGATGTTTGTGCCTGATCCAAATTTCTTTGGTGGTGATGTAATGATCGCTGGGGCTGACCAAAAGCCTGTGGCCTTGCAAGCTTGGGATCATCCTTTTGGCAAAAATAATTGGGGCCACCACAACAGTCAAACCGATGTGATTTTCGCGAATTATCGTTGTGCTGGCCTTGCGGACATGGCCGACGCCATTATGAAAAAGTGTTTAGCGCGTTGTGATATTTCAATGGTGGCGCATGTGGTTGAAGTGATGACATCGGTGATGGAAGCTGGTGCAAAAGGCAAAGTTGTAAAGCTGAAGTCGACCTGCAAACGTCCGGCACCTCTGGGGCCAGATGATGCACGGGCTTTGATGAAATAAAACTCGGTTTAAAAAGTGGCTCGGATGAGGAGATTTAAATGCAATATAATCGTACTGGAAAATCGGGCCTTCTTCTGCCCGCTCTCTCACTTGGACTGTGGCATAATTTTGGTGACGATCATAAGCTAACAGATAAGCGCTTGCTGTGCCGGACGGCATGGGATTTGGGCATCACGCATTTTGATCTTGCCAATAATTATGGCCCGCCTGCGGGTTCAGCCGAGGAAGCGTTTGGTAAAATTCTTAGACTCGATTTCAAAAACCACCGTGACCAGATGATCATTTCCACCAAGGCTGGTTATCACATGTGGGATGGGCCTTATGGCGAATGGGGCAGCCGCAAATATTTGCTTTCGAGTTTGGATCAAAGCTTGAAGCGCATGAGCATTCCTTACGTTGATATTTTCTATTCGCATCGTTTTGATCCAAACACGCCGCTGGAAGAAACCATGGGTGCTTTGGATACCGCGGTGCGTTCGGGCAGGGCGCTCTATGTTGGCATTTCAAATTATCCGGCGGCGTCCTTGCGCGAAGCTGCCCGGATCTTAAAAGCTATGGGCACGCCATGCCTCATCCATCAACCCCGGTATAATATGTTGCAACGTGAACCCGAAATCGGTGGTGCGTTTGAAGCAGCAGATGCAGCGGGCCTGGGCACAATTGTGTTTTCGCCATTGGCGCAAGGGTTGCTCACCAACAAATATTTAGGCGGCATTCCCAAAGGCAGCCGCGCCACCGAGAATGGCTCGCTTAAGCAAGACCAAGTTGAGCCTGCTGTTATTGCAAAGGTCAAACGGCTGAACGCGCTGGCCGAGGCGCGTGGTCAAACACTGGCGCAAATGGCTATTGCTTGGGTGTTACGGGAAAGGTGGATTACGTCTTCACTCATTGGCGCGTCTCGCCCTGAGCAGATCGAAGACTGCGTGGGTGCGCTCAAAGCGCCTGCGTTTACAGATGACGAATTGAAAAACATTGAGATGGAATTGGCCGCATGAAGCTCGTCAAGCAAATCGCCCATGCATGTGTGATGAGCCATGACCTTGCGGCATCAGAAGATTTCTATTGCCGTATTTTGGGTTTGGAGAAAATTTTCGATTTCAACAAGCCAACAGGGCGTATGGGATTTTATCTGGCTACAGGTGGGCGCACCTATATTGAAGTATTTATCAATAAAGATGTTGCGTTGGCAAGTTCAGGCCAACTTCATCACATTTGCCTCGAAGTCAACAATCTCGACGCAGCCGTGTCCCATCTGCGCAAGGAGGGCATTGCGGTGACGGATAAAAAGTATGGCGTAGATGATACTTGGCAAGCATGGCTGGCTGATCCATCTGGCACGCGCATTGAACTGTTTGAATACACCCCTAAAAGTGCGCAGTTCGTTGGTGGCGATCGCACGCCAGATTGGTGAGGCTTTTGTCACTCAGCTGTCAAACTCCTTAAATAATTCGGTGTGGCCTATCTCGCCCCAAACGGAGTTTATCATGTCACCCAAGTTTCCCCTTCTTACTGGTATTGCCCTCATTGCGTTTGCTGCTCAAACTGTTGCAGAAACAAAAATTCCACAAGCCCAAGACCCATATTTTAAATCAGCTGCTGAACAATTGGCCCAGCGCATGGCTTTAGTGCCAAACACGGGCAAGGCCAAAAATGTGATCCTTATGATCGGCGATGGCATGGGTATTCCGATGATTACCGCCAGCCGTATCTATGATGGCGAAATGAAAAAAATCGACGGTGTATCCAACAAACTGGCATTTGAAACTTTGCCGTATTCTGCCTTGTCGCGCACCTATAGTGCTGATGCGCAAGTTACTGACTCTGCCCCCTCAGCCACAGCCATGACCTCTGGTGTCAAAACCCGCAATGATGTGCTGGGCTTGAACTCTGATGCAAAATTTGGCGATTGCGCAGGTTCAAAAGGCAAAGAATTACTAAGCATATTTGAAATGGCCGAAGCCGCAGGCAAAGCCACAGGTGCCGTCACCACAACGCGCATCACCCACGCAACACCCGCTGCCGTTTATGCGCATACCCCACACCGCGATTGGGAAAATGATGCACAGCTTGGTGAAGCTGGGAAGGGCTGTAAAGATATTGCCGACCAAATGGTGAATTGGCCTGCTGGCGATGGATTGGAAGTGGCCATGGGTGGGGGTCGGAGCAACTTCCTCACTGTGGAAACGCCTGATCCGATTGATGAGGGCAAAATGGGCGAGCGTAAAGATAAGCGCGACCTTACAAAAGAATGGATAGCCAAAGGCAACAACCATGTGGTGGTTTTTGATCAAGCGGGCTTTAGCGCGATTGATTTGAAATCAGGGCCGAAAATTTTGGGCCTGTTTGAGCGTTCGCACATGCTCTACGAAAATGATCGCGCCAAGGCCAAGAAGGGCGAGCCGTCGTTGGCGGAAATGACAAAGCTGGCAATTGACCGTCTTTCGCAAAACAAGGACGGCTATGTGTTGATGATTGAAGGTGGCCGCATCGACCACGCCGAGCATGAAGGCCATGCTGGTGTGGCGATGAATGAAACCTTGATGTTCAATGAAGCGGTGAAAGTTGTTTTGGCAAACACCGACGCAAAGGACACATTGGTGATTGTGACTGCTGACCACAGCCACACAATGACGATTGCTGGATATCCCAAGCGTGATAATCCAATTTTAGGGGTTGTGGTTGGTGTGGACGGCAAGAAAACATTGGCTGCTGACGGCAAACCATACACCACGCTCAATTTCGCTAACGGTCCTGGTGGCTTGTTTCCATCGATCGAAAAAGGCCAAACAGCCGCAGATGCTAAAGCGCCGGTTACCAGACCTGATATTTCGGATGTGGATACTGAATCGGTCAGTTATATGCAGCAAGCAGGCATTCCGCTGGGTTCTGAAACGCATGGCGGGGAAGATGTAGCCATTTATGCTTCAGGCCCCATGGCGCATTTGTTTGGCGGCACCGTGGACGAACAATATATTTATCACGTGATGTCGGCAGCTTCTGGATTGGGACAATAGATTTGGGATAGATGGCAAGCTAATTGCCTACGATAAATTGATTTTACCCCAGCCAATTTGACATGCTATGGCAGCGCTAGGTTCATATTTGCTGGGGGAATCTTGTCTTTTTTAAAACAGTTGGCCGCTGTGTTGGTCTTTTTGTGTTGTTATACAGGCGCTCATGCTGATGTGCCTTCGCCGTCTTGTGATCCTCATCCCGGATTGACAGCAGCCGATTTTTCACAAAACGTTACCAATATTGATACGAACGATAAGCGTGAGGGGCTGGATGCGCTGAAGAAGCTCGGTATAAAGACCGTCATTCGTTATTATGATTGGCCAAGTGAAAATAACCAATGCAAAACTTTGATGCCTGAGGAGTCTGATGCCGTCATCAAAGCTGGCCTGAGCATCGTTACGGTGTTTCAATACAAGGGCGAAGACCCTGAACGATTTTTAGCGCGCAGCCATGGCGCACCCGATGCAAAGCGCGCGTTAGCTTTGGCGGCCGCAAATGGTCAGCCGCCAGGCTCAGCGATTTATTTTGCTGTTGATGGCGTTGATGCTGCGATGAAAGATTTAGTATTCGAATATAGCTTGCACCGCGGGGGTTCCATGTCGCGGTCGCGCAGATCACTGCTTATTCGTGCAGATAGCAGCTATCGCCGCCATATTGATCACTATGCGCGCTTTAGGCTTTACCATCGTCAGTTTTTTGGAAAGCCTGTTGAAGCCATTGGCCCACATGATCTGCTGCCTTTCATTGATGACTATTTTAAGGGCGTGAATTCAGTTTTCAAAGCCCAGCCCGATGGCCGCAGGTTTAAGATCGGCGCTTATGGCAGTGGGTTGGTCTGCGAACATTTGATGGCGCAGAAACTGGTGGATTATTGCTGGCTGTCGCAATCGCAAGGCTGGCCACAGTTTCAAAAATTCTACGCCAGCGGCAATTGGAGCATGGCGCAGAAGATGACGACATATTGTAAGGTGCTGCGCTTTCAGGGGGCTGAGAAACTGAACTTTGATTTTAACAAGGTCAATCCGAAGATGAGCGATTATGGGCAGTGGTCACATAAAGTGGATGTTGCTGGGGCTAAGGATGTGAAGTGTCAGCAGAATTAGGTGGAGCATTATAGCTAAAATTTGCTATGCCGATTTAGTGAAAACAACTGTACCGAAACTGCAAAACTATCTTGACCGCATTTCTTATCGGGGCCAGCTGACGGCTGATCTTCAGACTTTGTTTGCGATCCACAAGGCGCAGGCATTGTCGGTTCCCTACGAGGCCATTGATGTCTTGGCGGGGGTTACGCCAGATCACAGCATTGAAGCTATTTTTGATAAAATCGTTCGGCGGCGGCGGGGCGGGTGGTGTTACGAAACCAATGGTTTGCTCGGATGGGCGCTGCAACAAGCGGAGTTTGAGGTACATCGCGCTGTGGCTGGTGTTTATCGCAAAGACAGAGGCGACAGCGCGTTGGGCAATCATGTTGTGTTGCTGATCAAGCTAGATCAGACTTACTTGGCCGATCTTGGACTTGGCGATGCTTTGCGCGAGCCGCTGATTTTGCGTGAAGGTGAGCACGTCCAGGGGGCACTGGTGTTTCGTCTCGAAAAATTGCCTGATGGATATTGGCGGCTTCATAACCACGTGTTGGGCAACCCGACAAGTTTTGACTTCAAAGATGTACCAGCTGACGAGGAATTGCTTACGGCGAAGGCAGCCGCGCTTCGCGTCGATCCTGAATCATTCTTTGTGCAGAATTTTGAATGTATTATGATGCGCGAAAATAGTTCTGTTGCGATATTAGGCCGAGTGCTGCGTTTCACCAGCTTGGCTGGTGTTGAAAAGCAGTTGATTGCGTCGTCAGATCACATGGAGCAAGTCTTGTCGCAGCATTTTGGGATTGAGGGCGTGGATGTTCGGGCGTTGTGGCCGAAGTTACTATATCGTCATGAGGTGGTGTTTGGTGCAGAGGGCGCAGTGCCGCGTTGACGCGAGATTGATGACAGCAACTTTTCCCTGACATATTCAAAATCAATGGGAAACGAATTCCCCATAAACGACAAAAGCCGCATCCCTTTTGAGAATGCGGCCACAGCAACTCTATCGCGCTGCCGGCACATACGTGGTCGGTGCGTTTTGCTCAGTTCATCTCCAATGCCTTGGCCGCCAATGCAACCACACGCGGAATAGGTTTTGCTCCCTGTTCGTAGTAAGCGACCATGCGGCGGCTTAGGCCTAATGCTTTTGCGGCGCTATCCAAAGTATAGGCTTTGCGTTCGCGCCAATGTTTGAACGAGTCCGGTGACATGGTGAGGCCTGCTTGCTCTTGGGCAAGTCGCCACAATGTATCGGCCGACATATCAAGTTCATCATTCCATACGATGTCGGTGCCATGTTCGCCTAACTGCACTTTTGCAAAAAATGCAGACGAATTGCGAAGTGGTTCATAAACGCGAAAGGTATTGATGAGACCCGATACATCTACTTGATTCTCATCGCCATTATCCCAGCGGATTTGCAACGTCAGCGGTGTTTCACCAGCTGCAACGGCGTTGATACGTGGTAATGTTTTCTTCGGCATCATCAATTTTTCTCATTTAGCTCAACCCATTTCAGGGCGAGGATGTTTTGATGATTTTCGGCCCACTCAAGCGCTTCGGCGATTTGTGCCTCGCGGGCATCTCCCACCATGACAGCCAAATCCGAAATTCGCACAAGCACCTGAAAATCGATCCCAACGATATGAAAATGTGGAGGATGATGATCGTCAGCATACATCTTGATCGAAACAGAGCCAAAGCGATGCAATATGGGCAAGCAAACTCATCAATCTATAAAGTGCAACTATTGCACTATTCGAAAGGGAAGTCAAATGACGATCCCCATAAACGACAAAAGCCGCATCCCTTTTGAGAATGCGGCCACAGCAACTCTATCGCGCCGCCGGTACATACGTGGTCGGCGCGGAGAGTCTGATGGTATTAAAGCTTAAACAGCCTGCAGGCTGTCAGCTGATGATTTGCCGGTGCGCTTGTCAGCGACGATTTCATAACCAATCTTCTGGCCTTCGTTGAGACCACGGAGACCCGCACGTTCAACAGCGC
>JAYTSN010000425.1:0-2613 GCA_043745625.1 Aestuariivirga sp.
AGATACGACTCGCGGTAAGAATTCGTCTCAATCTCAGCCACATGCACAGCAGCTCCCGCCGTTCCAAAATAAACCCGATTGCCTGATGGCTCCATGTCATGAAGAGGGTCACGCGCATGCAAAACAAAATTCCGCGCACAGCTACCCAAAATATCTTCCACCAACGAACGCGGGATACACAAGCGCCCACGATCGTTAATCCAACCACCCCGCGCGGTCACCGCCTCAACACATGATGGAATTGGTGTGCCCAGCCCAACCGTCTCCAACAGCTTCAAAGCCGTCTCATGAATGCGCTGCATATCTGCATCTTTCAGCGGCTTATATTGCCCACCCGTCATGCCCGGCCGCACCGCAGCCTCCGACATCGGAACCACGCGCGAACGCAGTGCCTTACGAGCCTCGCGTCCACCGCGCCGTTTTGAAAGATCGTCAACTAAAGTCATATTCCGTCCTTGCTGCTTAGAGCCCCCATCAGAGCGGTTTGACTTCAAACCCTCTGATGGGGGCCTCTTTGACTACAACATGCTCCATAGCCTATTATCCGAAAAGCCCCCAAAATCACGCCCACACGGTGAGAAAAACTAACGCTCAATAGGTAATGCACAATCTGTTTTTAGCCATTCAATCACGCTGCCCGATGTGTCGGAATTTTCGTCAGTTCTGCCCGCATTTCACGTTCCGCATGCCAAAGATCATGCGCGCGTTGCATATTCAACCAAAGCTCCGGCCCATTGCCACAAAATTTTCCAAGCCGCAAAGCCATATTAGGCGAAACCCCATGCGTGCCCGACCAAATCCTGTGCAACATGGCGCGGCTCACACCAAGTTGCGTTGCAGCGGTGCTCACGGGCATAATCAATGCGCGAAGAACGTCATCACGCAAAATCTCGCCGGGGTGTGTGGGCGGGCGATCAACCTCGCGTTTTGCTGAATATACTGTCATGATCCAATTCCTCAATGATATTGCTCAAAGTCTATTTCATTCCAACTGTCACTTTAAATATTTCAAATCTGGCAGTTGTATTTAGCTATCGGCCCTCTCTTGACTTGGCTTGCGCCAAGTCTGTCTCTCCGGCAAGCGGAGAGACTTGGATGAGATGCGCCTTCCTTAAGTCTCTCCGCTTGCCGGAGAGACAGCCTGCCCTTGCAGGCCGGAGAGGGCCGCTCCAAAGTGTCACTAATTATAACGCTCAGCACAAAGTGAATGTTATTACCGTGAAAAAAAATCACCACCATGTCGCAGTCAGACTGTCTAACCGCAACAAAACACATATGTTACAAGCACAACAACATTTGACTGGTGAACTGACTTGCCCAAACGAGACCTGCCACCCCTTCGCGCTTTAACCGCTTTTGAAGCCGCCGCAAGGCTCGGTTCCTTCCGCATGGCCGCAGGCGAGTTGGGCATAACCCGCTCGGCTGTCAGCCATCAAATCAAGCTTTTGGAAGACAGGCTCGATGTTCAACTCTTCCGCCGCGATGCAAGGAAAGCCGAGCTCACCCAAACAGGCCAAACTTATTACCCCACAGTCCGCGATGCTTTCGACCAGATTGAAGCCCAAACCAAAGCACTCCGCCCCAGCAATACCGATAACGAACTCACCATCCAAGTTTACGTCACAGTCGCACTTAAATGGCTCATCCCGCGCCTCCATGATTTCGAGCGCAAATATCCCGATGTAAGAGTGCGCCTCTCCACATCATATTTCGATTGGGATTTTGATGAGCGTAATGTCGATGTCGGCCTCATCCTCGCCCGCAATAAACTACCGGGTCATTATTACCGTCCGCTTTTCAAATCCTATCTCGTGCCTATATGCGCCCCGTCGATCAGCTTGAAGTCGATGGACGATATCAAAAAGCACAAGCTCATCGATGTTTATACCGCAGAGGAAGATTGGCAAATCTGGTTGGAAGGCGCAGGCGTCAAAAACATAAAGCCCACTAACCGTCTCTCCGTCGATTCCTACATTCTCGCCCAGGAAGCCGCCATCGAGGGCAGGGGTCTTGCCATGACCATCGGCCCCTTTGCTTCGGAAGAAATAAAACTAGGCCGCTTGAAACAGCCTTTCCCTTTGCGTGTGCCCCATAAACATAATTGGTATTTTGCCTGCAGCGGCGAAAACAAAAATAAAAACAAAATAAAACGATTTGAAGATTGGTTGGTCAAACAAGTGGCCGCCGATCCAGCGCTTGAAATTCTAAAGGATGAGAAGAAATGACCGAGCAAACCGAAGCACCAACCGAAGCACGTCGTGGTCGTCGTGGCGGCGCACGCGCCAATCCAGGTGCTGGCGGTGGAGCAGTCATTCCCCAATTGTCGCGTCGCCAAATCAAACGCAAATTCCCACCGACAAATATTTTATCAACCGACGAAATTGAATCCATCCATCAAGCATCACTCAAAGTGCTGAACGAAATCGGCATGGACTTCCTCTATCCCGAAGCCCTTGATCTGCTGCGCAAATCAGGTGGCGTAAAAATTGAAGGTGAACGTGTGCGCTTCGAGGCGGCCTTCATAGAAGAATATTTATCATATGCACCGAGTGAATTCACCATTCACGCTCGCAACCCTGAAAATAGCACCCGCATCGGCGGCGATAATATGGT
>JAYTSN010000426.1:0-19869 GCA_043745625.1 Aestuariivirga sp.
GGTGAAGGTTGGCTTATGGGTGCCATTACAGCCGCAATCTTGGGCGGAACCAGTCTGCGCGGTGGGCAGGGTTCCATTGTCGGCACAATGTTGGGCGCATTGCTGTTGGCAGTTTTAGCCAATGGTACTGTCCTGCTCAATGTCTCAGGTTTCTGGCAGCGCGTTATTGTGGGCATTGTCGTCCTGCTCGCAGTTCTGGTCGATCTGTTCCGGAGCCGCGATTGATATTGTAGTTCGTTCTTTTGCCAAGCAGGTAGGCGCACGCTCCATTCTGAGCATTCAAATTCCGCTGGTTATGCCTGTGGGTCGACTGATAAGCAGGGTTTGATCTGTGCTATGATAAGAACGACTGCAAGGGTACGAAGACTGGGACAGGCTACGGTGGAAAAAAACGCAAGTAACAATACGGAATTCGGCGACGATCTGAAAACCAAGGTTGCGTGGCTCTATTATATGGAGGGCAGGACTCAAGAGGATATTTCGAGGGCGCTCGGACTAAGTCGCTCGAAAGTTCTGCGTATTTTGGCAAGCTCGCGTCAAAACGGCACTGTTCAAATAAGTATCGCGACAAACTTAAGCCGCTGCGTTGAACTGGAGCGCAGTCTTGAGAAATTGATAGGACTGGAGCGTGCGGTCGTCATTCCGTATTGCCAAAATCCCGAAACAGAATATGCAGATCTTGGCTTGGCACTCGGCAGCTATATCAGCGAAATTCTGAAAGATAATATGAGTATTGGCCTTGGCTGGGGGCGCACACTCAGTACGAGCCTCACCCAAATCGAGTATCGGGATCAGAAACACTTGAAGGTCATTTCCATGTTGGGGGGCCTGACGCGCGTGAATAGGTACAACCTGTCAGAATTTGCCTGGCGCTTCGCAGACCGGCTGTCGGCACAGGGATATTTGATGGCCGTACCTGTGCTGGCACCTGATATCCGTACGCGCGATACTTTGTTCTCCCACGCGGGCATAAATGAAATTGTCGAAGCATCTAAGTCGCTTGACCTTGCGATTGTCACAGCCGGTGATCTCTCGCCTTACTCAACAGTTTCACAATTTTCTATTTTGGAGCACGAAGACATTGCCAGCCTGCAAGCTGCGGGCGCCGTGGGGCACGTGCTTTTTCACTTCATCGATGCCAATGGCACTGTCATTGATCACCCGATCAATAATCGAGTCATGGCCATAGATCCGCGTGATCTTGGAACGACACGCAAAATCGTTCTCGCTTCAGGCGGGTGGCGCAAATATGACGTTGTGTGCGCAGCCATGAAATTGCTTAAGCCGCACGTGCTTGTTACCGATGAGAGTGTAGCAGAACGTCTCGTCGCAGAAGCAAAACAGCAGTTCGAAGTTTAGCGTTGCACCTGTACGAGCTGCTCCGCCACTCCTTCATTCACGATCAGCACTTTAGGACGCAGTAACTTGATGGCGGCATGGACAATCTTAAACTTATGCCAACCGCCAGAAACCAATACCATGTTCCGGGCTGCACTGAGATGCTCGGGATTAACAGCAATCACGCGGTCGTTCACAGGATGGCTAAGGATGTTGCCTTCCTCATCCACAAAATGGCAGAGAACATCACCAACGGCGCCAGCGGCATGCAACGAGGAAATCTCATCCCCGCTCAACAGGCCATACTCGACGAAAGCAGAATTCGGCGCCAGGGCACCAACAGACACAATGGCCATGTCGAGCGAGCGAGCCTGCATGAAAATTTCTTTAATGCCGGAATGAGCGATAAGTGCCGCTTTTGTATCGGGGTCAGGTGCGAACACTGGCGCTGTTAAAAGATAGCATTCAGCATTCAGTTTATCAGCAACGCGCCATGCAAATTCAGACGGGTTAACACTACTTACGCGCGTCAGCCCACCGAGCATTGATAAAACGCGCGTGCCTTCCACCTTTGGCGAGACGATAAATGGCAATGCGCTGGTCAACGTCTTTCCCCAGCCCAGACCGATGGTCATATGACTTGAAATATTTTGGGAAATATAAGCGCCGAGTGCCGCGCCTAAAATAGAATGTGTTTGCATTTGGTCTTGCGGCTCAGGAACGACAATGGCGCGAGAGAAGCCCCAACGCTCTTCAAGTGCGCGTTCGAGTTCAACGCATTTGCTGAGGTTGGTCGTCACACGAATTTGCACGGTGCCATCCAGCCTCGAAGCTGTAAGTGTTCGCAGCACTTTCGATTTGCTCCACCCGGTTTGGGTGACAATATCATCCTGCGTCATGCCCTCAACATAGTAAAGCCAGGCAATGCGGGTTTTTGCGTGATCCGATATTTCTTGGAAAGTCATATCCCGTCCTATCATCCTTTGCTTAATGCGAGGAGTATGGAGAATCACCCGGCTGCGATAGTTTGCCAGCCGGGGACACAGGTATGGAAGATCAATTCCACTATTAAGTGATATTGTAGAGACGGCGCGCATCGTCTTGAGTGGCGAGCGGACGGCCGACCTCACGAGCGATCTGCTGTACTTCTTGCAAAAGCTCTAAGTTCGTCGGATTGCGGTGGGGCGAGTAATGCAACTCCAAGCCTGTCTTGACGTGTCCACCGAGCTCAATGGTGCGGCGGACGAGCGGACGGTAATCATAATCACCCTCGCCCCAGATCGAGATAAACCATGGCAACTTGTGTTTGGCTTCGGCAATCATGTCGAGATAATAGTAGAGGCTCTCAAGTGATGGTTCCATACCACATAAGCCAATTGGCTTCTCGGACGTCAAGCCATATTTTCCGACAAGATAGAAATCCCAATTTGATCCTTTTGTAAACATGCCACGGTCAACATAGTGGCGAGCAACGCGCAGGAAGCCAGGTTCATAGACGCCCCATATCATCGCAATGTTGCGCTTGCGGCAGAAGGCAACCTGACGCGCAACCTGGGTCAAATCCCAGCCATAGGCGCGACCAACGGCATTACCGTCCTGGTCTTCATCAATCGCAAACTGGTCAATGCCAGTATCAACTACAGCCACTTGCACGTTGGCGTGTTTGTTTAAATATTCGATGTGTTCCAGTCCGCAGTCGTCAGGAGCAACCAACAGATTATTGCAGGTGGTCGGGTACCAGATCATGTCGGGGCGCTGCTTTAGGATCGGCCCCCATGCAATCATGTAGTCATCAAAGGCAGCTTTGCCTAAAAGATCAAAATTGGTGTTGTGGACATGGATGGCAGATGCACCAGCATCCCAGCACCGAATTGCATCTTCAATAACTTCTTCATAGGACACTGGCGTGTTGGGATTCATGCGTTTGGTGCGAATGCCGTTTTGATGAGATTCAATCATTAAAGGTTCATCCCACTGAGGTTTCATGTTGGCGAATTTGTCTAGTGCTGTTGCCATTGCTTTTCTCCCTTTAATTTATTTGTTCGTTCCGTTTTTTGACGAGCCTCAATTTTCAAGCCCCAAATGCAACACTGCTTTTGCAAAGAGGGAGCCCATAGTCTACCTCCATGAATAGCATTGATCACTGTTGGACATTAACTTACGCCATTCTTCATAAGCTCAACATTATGTTGAACATTTGTCAACTTCAAATACTAAAAGTCGTCATGTAGTGTTTGATCATTATCGCGCTGTTGTAACGATACGGTGGGTAATCAACTTAACTACTCGAGATTCTTATGGTATTCCAACTATCTGCCTGTTAACAGCCAGAAATTGAATTGAACATATATTTATTTTATTTGACATTTGTTCAAAAATGTTGAACTCTTTGTATCAACAAAAAAAGAATTTATGAATTGCTGATGTAGGGAGGTTCCATGGCAGAAATTTTTGATCATAAGGGTCATCCTGTTAAACACGGCAGGGCGCGGGTTAATGGCATTCGGATGCATTACGTTACGGCCGGCCAAGGTGAACCACTGCTGCTCTTACATGGAACACCCAAGACCAACTTCTATTGGGCAAAGCTATTGCCGCTTTTGACGGAACACTTCACTGTAGTAGCTCCTGATTTGCGCGGTTTCGGTTACACCGACAAGCCACCTGCTGAAGAGGGTTATGATTCCCTTACCAATGCCAAGGACATGGCCGAACTCATGACCTTCTTGGGCCATGAAACATTCCATCTTCATGGTGAAGATCGCGGTGCCGAATTTGCTTATGCCTTGGCCGCAACAGAACGCAAGCGCGTCAAGACACTCTCATTTTGCGAAATGCTGTTGTCGGGTGAAGGCCTCGAAGAATGGTCAAACTTCACGCCAGATAACATCTCGGCGCAGTTCCACCAGCGTGGAGTCTGGGTTTGGCATATTCCATTTTTCTGGATTCCTCATCTGCCCGAAATGTTAATCAGCGGGCGTGAACGGGAATTCTGGGAATTCTGGATCAAAGCAGAGACATGGAATCCAAACGCGATATCCGATGAGGCCATTGATGAATGGATTGCACGGTTGGCTGCCCCAGGCGGCCTTCGTGGTTGCCTTGAAACCTATCGCGCAGGCCTGAAGAACGCCAGCATCAACAAAGAACTCAAAAAGACCAAGTTGACACTGCCGATCATGACGATTGGAGCTCCGGAATTTTTCGGCCCGCTCGTCGAAGATCAGATGCGTAAAGTTTCTACCGGCGTTGAACGCGCTGAGATATTTGAAGAGTGTGGGCATAGTTTATCTTGGGAAGCAGAAGATCGCCTCGCCAAAATGCTCCATGAATTCATGCTGAACCGCTGAATAAACAGTGGCGAAACCAGAGACCCATTAACAGGAGAAGAAACATGACATACACAAGACGCACTGCTCTCAAGGCAACGACGGCACTGCTCGCCTGCCTTGCACTATCAACAGCGGCTTTCGCAGCTGACAACATCGCTGCCGACATTCAACAACCCCTTTGGTATACCGCACCATCAGCAAAAACCCTTGAACTGGCCAAGATTGACGACTTGTCAAACACCGTCGTCAGCGATGGTCAACGCGGTGAAACTGGCGTGCTCGGCTCTTCGATTCAAATTACTGATGAACAGGCCGCAAAGATCAAGGCTGGCAATTTCACCGTCGGACTTTCCATGGGCTGGTTGGGCGATGACTGGGCTTCCGAGCAATTGATCGGCCTCAAGGAAACTTTCGAAAAATACGGCGTCAAAGTCGTTGCCGAAACCAATGCTAACTGGGACGACGCCAAACAGATCGCTGATCTCGATACCATCGCCGTGTTGAAGCCCAGCCTCGTTGTTTCCATTCCTTTGAACGGCAAAACAACAGCAGCTGCGTTCAAAGCAATCAAAGACGGTGGCGCGAAAGTTGTGTTCATCGACCAAGCCGTTGAAGGCATGGATCCTGGCAAGGATTACGTCTCGATTGTATCGTCCGATAATCTCGCACTTGGCATGTACATTGCCGATGAACTTGCAAAAGCAATCGGCGGCAAGGGTGAAGTTGCAGCCATGTATTTTGCCAATGACTTCTACGTCACCAACCTCCGTTACATCGGGTTCGTCGCCCGGTTGATGGCAAAATATCCTGACATCAAGCTGGTGGCTGCAGCTGGCCACGACAATCCAGACAAAGGCCAGGAAGTGGCGCAGGCTGTTCTTGCGCGATATCCAAATCTGAATGGCATGTATGCTTCGTGGAGCATCCCGGCTATGGGTGCCGTGACAGCAGCACAAACTGCAGGCCTGACACCAGACAAGTTCAAGATTGCAAACGAAAACTTCGATCAGATCGTTGCTGCCAACATGGCAAAAAATGGTTTCATCGCCGGCATCTCTTCGCAACGCCCGTATGACCAGGGTGTGGCTGAAGCAAAATTGGGCCTGCTTGCCCTCATTGGTGAAAAGACCCCTCCTTATGTAGTGGTGCCACCAGTGGCCGTGAACCGCGGCAACCTTGCGCAGTCATACAAGACCATTTACCGTAAGGAATTGCCTGCGGAGATGGCCGCTGATCTGAAGAAGTAAAAATTTCAACGCACACTCAAGAATTGCGGCCAGCGTCACTTTATGCTGGCCGCACCAATATTTAAGGCTTCGAAACTCGATCAGGATACGACAGTGGCTGACTCCAACATTCTCGAAATGCGCGATATAGAGAAGTCGTTCGGTAGTATCCCCGTACTGAAGCAAGTGAATTTTGCTCTGCAAAAAGGTGAGGTTCACGCCCTCATGGGTGGCAATGGTGCTGGCAAATCCACGCTCATGAAAGTTCTCACAGGGAACTACAGTCGCGACTCCGGCGAGATCGTGATCAACGGCAAGTCACACCAATTCGCCACACCCCGTGACGCCGAAGCGGCCGGGATTGCCATGATTTTTCAGGAACTGAGCCTGATCCCGACACTGACTGTCGCACAGAATATCTTTCTTCACCGTGAGCCACGCTCGGGATATTTTCTGAACGACAGCGAGGCCGTGCGGCGTTCAAGGGAAATCCTTGCCGATCTTGGTGAAGACATTGATCCCAATGCGCGCGTCGAAGACATCAGCTCTGGGGCGTGCCAAATGGTCGAGATTGCCAAGGCGCTCTCGCAGAATGCGCAAATTCTCATCATGGACGAACCGACGTCCTCATTGTCGGAACATGAAACCAGTTCGCTGTTTCGCATCGTGCGTAGACTTCAAAGCAACGGGATTTCGATCATTTACATTTCACACCGCATGGCAGAAATTTTCGAAATTTGCGACCGCGTGACGGTCATGCGCGACGGCGGGATTGTACTTACTGACGATTGCAAAAAAATTTCAATGCAGGTTTTGATAGACGCCATGTTGGGGCCTGGCACTGGGTCATCACTGCAATGGCGCGAACGCAACTCCAACGCTGATGCACCTACAGTACTCGAAGTCGAGAACATCACTGCAGATGGTGAGTATCGTGACGTCAGCTTCCAGATCAAAGCGGGTGAAATCGTCGGCCTTGCTGGACTCATGGGATCAGGACGCACAGAAATTGCACAAACTATTTTCGGGATCAAGACACCGGGCAGTGGCGCAGTGCGACTCAATGGCAAAACCATCACCTCAACCGCGGATGCAATTGCGGCGGGAATAGCCCTCGTTCCCGAAAGCCGCCGTAGGCAAGGTCTTGTTCTTGACCACAGTGTGGCCGAAAATTTTCTGCTACCAAACCTTGATGTTTTCAAGAAGGGATATTTTGTCGATGAACGCGGCGCTGCCCGCAAGATTCTGGACTTCATAAAGCTGCTGGGCATCAAGACTGACAGCCCCGATAAGCAAGTTCATGAGCTATCCGGTGGAAATCAACAGAAGGTCGTTCTCTCGAAGTGGCTGGTCCGCGAACCGAAATTGCTCATTCTTGATGAACCAACACTGGGTGTCGATATTGGTGCAAAATCAGACATCGTTGAAATCGTGCGCAAACTCGCCGACAACGGCGCTGCTGTTTTGGTCATATCATCCGAGTTTGAAGAACTGCTCGCCATGAGTGACCGTATTCTAATTTTACAAGATGGCAATCTGACCAGCCAGCTTGACCGCCGCAACATCGCATCAGAAGAGGTTCTTCATCATGCAGTCCAAAACTAGTGTGACCGTGGCCACAGCTGCGCCTGCTATTGTTCCCAAGGCTAAACAAGTCCAATGGCGCGACTTTGTCGTTTATATTTTCTTCTCAATTGTCTTGATGTTTTTTGCATTTACGATTGGTGACAAAGGATTTCTCACCGTCGCAAACCTATTCAATATCACGCGCACAACATCTATGATTGCCATCATGGCCATTGCCATGACCTTCGTCATTGCGGCAGGTGAACTTGATCTTTCAATCGGTTCATCTGCGGCCCTTTCCGCATTGGTTGCAGCCCTCACCATCTCAGCAGGCTACGGAATTATTGCGGGTGTAGCGATGGGTATTCTCAGTGGCCTTGCGGTTGGCGCACTCAATAGCTTTTTTGTTACCGTGTTCAAGATACCATCATTTCTTGTGACACTGGGTTCCATGCAATTGATCCGAGGACTCGACATGCGAGTGACGTATACAAAACCTGTGGCCATCGCAGATACAACGTTCAACAACTTCTTTGGCAGTGGAAAAATTGGGCCCCTCCCCTCGCTCTTCGTCTGGTCGCTCGTTGTCGTTGTCGTTGGCCACATTGTATTGCGCTATACTACGTTTGGACGGCAGGTATTGGCAGCGGGTGGTAATCCCGTTGCAGCCCGGTATTCCGGTGTTCCAGTTGACCGCGTCAAGATTTATTGTTTTCTGATAAGCGGTGGCGCTGGAGCCCTTGCAGGACTGCTCTATTCGGGCATGATGCAAACCGCACGGTATACATTTGGAACAGGTGCCGAACTGGCTGCCATTGCAGCCGTTATTCTCGGCGGCACAAGTTTGTTTGGCGGTAAAGCCACAGTGATCGGTACCTTTGTCGGCGCTTTGTTGATTGGGACTATCAATAACGGACTGATCATTATGGGGCTTGATGTTAGCGAGCAAATGATGATCGCCGGGGGTTTGATCATTGTTGCCGTTGCGTTTGGACGGCGACCGACAAAGACGTGACGCAATGCCCGCTTACAAATTGAATATGAAGCACTAAACGGTAGTTTGAAATGCCCTTAAAATCGATAGACCATAAGAAATCACATTATTCCGTTTTGATCATTGGTGCCGGCATCAATGGCTGCGGGACATTTCGGGATCTCTGCCTGCAAGGTGTTGATTGCCTTCTGGTTGACCGTGTTGACGTTTGCAGTGGGGCCAGTGCAGCACCCTCACGGCTCATTCACGGCGGTATCAAATATCTTGAAACCAATGAATTCCGCTTGGTGCGCGAGTCTGCCATGGAGCGGAACCGCCTGTTGAACAATGCCCCACACTATGTGAAGGCGCTGGAAGTTGTGTTCCCTGTCAACTCATGGTTTGCAGGCTTGAAAGACGCCGTTCTTGGCTATCTCGGTTTTAAAGCACGCATCAAGGAGCGTGGTGCGCTGCTTGTTGAAATAGGTCTCCGCATCTATGACTTTTATAACCGCAAGGTGAAGGCCCTGCCGGATCACCGCTTCTTTGGGAAGAACAAGCTGCGCGAACAGTTTCCAGCGGTGACGAAAAAGGCTGTGGCGGCTGGTCTCTATTACGAAGGCCGTGTCACTCATGCTGAGCGCCTTGGTTTGGAACTTGTGCTGGATGGTCTTGCGGCTCAACCGCAAAGTTCGCTTCGCACCTATACAGAAGTGCAGGGACAGCCGCAGCACGGCGCGTTTAAGCTTAAGGATCTTGTCACCGGAGAGACAACCCAAGTGACGGCAGATGTTGTGATCAATGCCAGTGGTGCCTGGATCGACAAGGTGAATGACGGCTTGGGCATCACCTCAGGTTATATGGGCGGTTCAAGGGGTGCCCATCTCATCGTGAAGCATGAAGGCCTGTTGCAGGCAACTCAGGGCCGTATGATGTATTTTGGCTGCAAGGATGGCCGTTTCAACCTCCTCTATCCGTTCTTTGGCAATGTGCTTGTGGGCTCCACTGACCTTGCCCAGCATGACCCGGACCTCGCACATTGCAGTGCTGAGGAAACGGATTACCTTTTGTCAGTCGTCAGTGAAATATTCCCCGATATCAAACTCACACGCGAAGACGTAATCTTAACCTACAGCGGTGTTCGGCCTTTGCCGCGTGCCAATGGCAAAGATATTGGTGATGTGTCGCGCGATCACAGTATTGGCCGAGACAAATTGCCGGGCACAGATGTTCCTGTGCTGTCGCTGATCGGTGGCAAGTGGACCACCTTTCGCGCTTTCTCGGAACAATCCTGCGATGCCGTGCTGACGCTGCTTAGCAAGCCGCGTTCAGTTTCCACTGTGGATATGCCAATTGGCGGTGGACGCAACTATCCTCGTGATGAAACCAGTCGCAATGCCATGGTCAGCAAGATTGGATCACGCGGTCATGAGTTGCTGGATCGCTATGGCACCAAGGCTTTGGCTGTGCAGGAATTTGCAGATACCACGCAAGACCGCCCGGTGACATCGCTTCCGGGCTACAGCACTGGAGAGATCGCTTACATTTGCGCGCACGAAAACGTGCGACGCCTTGCCGACCTGCTGCTGCGGCGTACCGCCATCACCATGGAAGGCTTGCTCACGCCAGAAGCAATTCATGAAACAGCAAAGATTGCTGCTGACGCGCTGGGCTGGAACAAGGTCCGCACCAAAGCAGAAATTGAACATGCCGTAGCTGAACTGGCGAGGCGCAGCGTGAAGAATGTCAGGCCTGCAGCACCGCCGCGCTGACCGATGCGAGGAAAGGATCTCGCACCTCGTAATAGGTCAACGATGGCTGAAGGTCATTGATCGCACCATAAGTTTCGCTATCAAACGGCAGTCCCATTGCGTCATAGGCTTCTGCTATTGCGGCGCGGGCCTTTTCTGATCGCTCGACTGCAATGATGCCACCCATTTGAATGCATCGGCGGTTCATGCGCTGTGCAATGCCGACAAGCTTGATCCGCCCCTCTGCATTTACGCTGAATTTCCCTGGGCAATATTCGTTCGGCAATTCGCCAACTCTCGCATCAATACCGAGCTTTACCAATGCACCAGTCATTGCGCTCGCAAAAATTTCATATCGTTTCATCGTGTGTTGATGTGGGTCAACATGCGGCGAGATGATGGTGATGGCCAGTGCATGTTCGTTAAACATGGTTAGTCTTCCGCCCGTGCCGCGCTCTATGGGTTCAAAGCCATTGACACGGGCTTGCTGTTTTATAAGCTCGTAGTTGGGATGGGTTGTATCTTGCGGAGAGAATGCAGCTGTTGGCCGGGGGCGGCGGAAGCGTAGGAAGCCTTGGTCGCCGGGCTGTAAATTAGCCAGTTGGTGCTGCACCCACTCAGCATAGTCAATAGGTGAAGGACGAGTGTCAGCGGGCAATTCCGTATCATCGATGATTTGAAACGGCCCGCCGAAAATATTCAATATGCAGACTTTGCTTTTCCGGCACAGCCATAAAGTTCCATCTTTTCGATTGTTGCGGTAATCATGCGCTTACGTCCTTCGGCCATCGCGTCTTCCAACTGATGATCGCCCTTCGCCCACACATCCAGCATGCCCTGGCGGAACACGTGGCGAAGGTCAGTATCGGCATTGAACTTGTGAACACCTGCAGCCTTTGCAGCTTGTACTTCATCTACGGGAACACCTGATGCACCATGCAGCACCAGTGGAATTTTCGTAACGTCGCGGATTTCAAGTGTGCGCTGGATCGACAAGGGTTCAGGCTTCAATCCGGGGATCACGCCATGCACAATCCCAACAGAAATTGCGAGGTAGTCAACGCCCGTTTCCTCCACGAAGCGTTTAGCCTCTTCAACAGTAGTGTAATAATCCTCCCAGTTCACACTCTGGCCGACATCGGGAATCTTGCCCAATTCAGCTTCAACGGGAATGCCGAAGTCGTGCGCGATCTCGACGGTGCGCTTTGTCATGCGGATGTTTTCTTCAAATGGCAGGTGCGCGAAATCGCACATGATGGAATTGAACCCGAGCTTGATGGCCTCGAGACACTCGTCCCACGGTCCATGATCGAGGTGAATGACAAACTGTGCATTCGATTCCTCTGCAATGCGTTTTGTCATTTCAAAAGCACGCTTCACGCCAACATGCGGCACGAGAGCACGACCGACTTGCAGCACTACAGGTGACTTAGCCTGTTCAGCGGCAAGCACCAGCGCTTGCGTGGTTTCATCATTGTGCATGTTGAATGCACCGATAGCATAGCCGCCTGCGCGAGCTTCGGACATGAGTTGGCGGTGATTGACCATTGGCATAATTTTTTTTCCTTAAATTTCGATAATGGCGACAGGTGTTCTAACTTCAACCGTAGTCCCGGCCTCGACTAGAATTTCTTTCAGCGTTCCAGATGCAGGAGACTCGATCACCTCTGTCGCCTTCTCCGCTTCCACTTCAACGAGTGGTTCATCTTCCTTTACTGTATCGCCTACAGCCTTCAGCCATTTGACGATGGTTCCTTCACTCATGCCCATGCCCCATTGCGGGAGAAGAACTTTAATACGTGCCATGATGTGTGCTCCTAATGTTTCTTCATACCAGCCACTTTACGCACCGCATTTGCGATGGTTATAGCATTGGGATAGAGTTGTTTTTCGAGGGCGGGGCTGAACGGAATATGTGTGTCCGGTGTGGTCACGCGCATGATCGGCGCTTTCAGGCAATCAAACGCCTGTTCAGCCACAATTGCGGATATCTCAGCGGCAGCCCCGCAAGTTTTATTTGCCGGATCTGCAATCACCAGCCGCCCCGTACGCGCAACGGAATTCAAGACAGCGTCAGAGTCGAACGGCACGAGGGTGCGGGGATCAATGATCTCTACTGAGATGCCTTCCGCTTCCAATGTCTTAGCAGCAAGAATGGACTGCTGCACCGCTGAGGAAATGGCAACCAAAGTCACATCTGTTCCGGCCCTCACCGTGCGGGCGACACCAAAAGGAATGCGAAATTCGGCTTCGTCCACATCTTCTTTCGTGCTCCACAGCATGCAGGCCTCGAAAGACATTACAGGGTCATCCATGTCAATGGCCGTGCGCAGAAGGCCTTTGGCGTCTGTTGGCGAAGCCGGCACCATGATCTTGAGGCCCGGCATGTTCATGAACATGGGGTAGGGACGATCCGAGTGATGTGCCGCTGTGCTCAATCCATAAAACATGGCAGAGCGGAACACGACTGGCATCGAAGACTGGCCGCCAAACATGTAGCGGCTTTTGGCCACCTGATTGATGAACTGGTCCATGGCCATGTAGAGGAAGGTTGAATAAGATAGATCGACGATGGGTCGAAGCCCCGTCATTGCTGCTCCGGCAGCAGCACCCACCATCACTTCTTCCGAGATTGGCGTATTGCGAATGCGATTAGCGCCATACATTTGCAGAAAGTCACCTTTGTCAGCACGGGATTTGCCGCCGCCCATGGTGCCATAGACATTGGCCTCCACATCTTCGCCCATGATAATGACGCGTGGATCCGCGTCCATTGCTTCGCGTTGTGCTGCACCTATGGCGCCTAAATAACTCATGATTGTCATAGTTTTGCTCCGAAGGGTTCGGTGTAAATATCTTTGAATGCAACTGACAGTTCTGGAAACGGAC
Organism: Aestuariivirga sp.; assembly: GCA_043745625.1. Taxonomy (GTDB): domain Bacteria; phylum Pseudomonadota; class Alphaproteobacteria; order Rhizobiales; family Aestuariivirgaceae; genus Aestuariivirga. The sequence continues at coordinate 13,076 of JAYTSN010000426.1, forward strand.
TTTCATCCGCGAAGGCCACAGCGGCTTCCACTTCTGCTTTTATGTCGGCGTCGATGGCATCCAACGTGATTTCATCGGCAATGCCATTCTCCAGCAGATGACTGCGGAAAAGCTTGATCGGATCACGCTTCAGCCACGATTCTTTTTCAGCCGCGTTGCGATAATCAACGGCAAGCCGCAATCCTTCGGAATGTTCATTGAAGCGATAGGTCATGACTTCAACCAGACTCGGGCCCTGCCCTGCGCGCGCGCGATCAACAGCACTGCGCACGGCATCATAGACCGTCAAAACACTTTGCCCGTCTTCAACACGAACACCTGGCATATTGAACCCCGTCGCACGATCTGAAATCTTTCCGGCGGTCACAGTATGGGCTGGGGTTGAAAGAGCATATTGATTGTTCTCGCATAAAAACACGATGGGCAATTTCCACACCGAAGCAAGGTTCATTGCCTCATACAAACAACCTTGGTTGGAAGCGCCGTCACCGAAGAAGGCAAGCGACACACGACCATTTCCTAGCACTTTGCTCGAGAGTGCTGCGCCAGTTGCGATGGGAATGGAAGAACCAACAATACCGGATTCGCCCAGACTTCCGACTTTGAAATCCGCTAAATGCATAGACCCACCTTTCCCGCCGCAAACGCCCCAAGCTTTGCCCACAAGTTCTGCCATCAAAGGCCCGAGTGCTGCGCCTTTGCCGATAGGGTGGCCATGGCTACGGTGATTGCCGGTCATATAGTCACTATCACCAAGCGCCATGGTTGCACCCACCACCTGGGCCTCCTGGCCGATAGATGTGTGAACCGTGCCCGGAATTTCGCCGCGCTTTACCATCTTGGATGCGCGCTCGTCGAAATAGCGAATGCGCAACATGCGCCGCTGCATTTCAAGTAGAAAATCATTAGGAATTGTCATGCTTTGCCTTTCGTGTATTGGCCATCAAATGATGTGCCGTGTTGATGTCTGTGACGAGAATATCAATCCATTTTCCAGCGAGTGCTGCTGCAATGGCTTCATGTTTTGCAACTCCGCCTGCCACGGCAATCTTTCGCCGCACCTTTCGTAATTGAGCAAGCGTGATGCCGACAACACGTTGATCAAGCGATGTTGATACAGCTTCACCAGCCGCATTGATAAAACGCTGATGCAATTGCCCCACAGCACCTAAAGCCCGCACCTCGGCCAATTGTTGCGCTGTAAAAAAGTTGTCACCTGGTTCCAGCGGTCCGTGGATATCTGCAGGTCCAACGCCAACAAAGGCCACATCAACCTTGTCCATCAACTTCAATGCGCTTTGCACATGCACGTCCGCCAATGCAACGCTGCGCAATTCTGCACTGGGCATGACACCCGGTGTGCGGAGATAAACCGGCTCGGCATCAAAAGCCCTTGCGACTTGCTGGGTGGCCAGAGCTGCTTCGTGCTGTAAGCGCGGTGAACCAAGATCGCCGAGCAGTTCAACGACGCGTTTTATGCCACTTGCGCCACGTGGTTCCATCTGCCGCGCCATTTCACGTAACGTGGCGCTCCAAGAGGTCAGGCCCAGAACCGGACCACCATTCAATTCCGTTGACAAACACCGTGCTGCCGAAGCCCCAAGGATAAGTTCAACGCCGCTCTCGCGCGCGGTGATATCAACCACATAAACAGCTTGCAGCCCATAAGCCGCAGCCAATCCGTCTTCGAGTTCGGGATAAAGCCCTTCAGGTGGCACCACAATTGTTCGGATAATGCCATGCTCCTCTGCAAGGGCGAGAAAGCGCGAAACGCTGGCCTGTGAAATCTCAAGAGTTTCGGCGATTTCGCCTTGTCGCAAACCTTGCATGTGATGCAGGCGCGCAACCCGCGTGATCAGCCGCATCTGTTGCGTGTCGAGACGTGTAAAGCGATTGGTGGCGGGCTTCTTCACGGCATTTTCTCGGCCATTAAACGGAAAGTTTCTTTCAACGCCGGATATATACCGCGATAGGCTTCGAAAATATCAGAATATCGTGCATGTGATTCAGCATCAGGCTCAAAGCTTCTCTCAACACCCGACATGGCGTCGGCAGCTTCGCGAATGTCCTTATAGAATCCTGCGGCAGCGGCTGCATGAATGCCAGCCCCCAATGATGTGCTTTCCCGTTCCCTTGCAAAGCGCACAGAACGACCAAGCACATTGGCGATGATTTGGCACCACAACGTGCTACGGGCACCGCCGCCCACCACCACAATCTCATCGATCGGCGATCCCGTTGTGGCCTCCATGCCGCCCATGAGCAGCCGTTGTTCGAGCGCTACAGCCTCAAGCGTGGCGCGGTACATGTGGGCCTTGCCGTGCAGACCTGACAGGCCGACAAATGCCCCGCGCGCATGGCCATCCCAATAGGGCGACATTGCACCGCTCCAATAAGGCAGGCAGAGAAGCCCTTCAGATCCGTCGGGTACCGCTGCTGCTGCAATTTCGAGAAGCTGTTCTGCCGTTTCGCCTGGTCTGAGCTTGCTGACATCGATTCCTGAAAGTTGTTCAACGAACCAGACAATATTTTGGGTGCCACCGCCGATGAAGGTTTCGAGGATATAAGTTCCGGGGACAGGGCCACTCATAGTGCGATAAGCCATCGCGTGATTGTATTTTTCAGAATAAACACCAGACACAGTCCCCGTGCCGATATTGAGAAAGGCCCGTCCCGGTCGCGTGACATTGCAACCGAGGCTGGCCGACTGGCCGTCTCCGGCGCCAATCACAATCGGAACACCCGGGGCAAGTCCTAGTTCAACGGCAACGCTTGCCGTCAACTGGCCCGCAATGGCTCCGGGCGGCAACAACCGGCTGACCTTGCTACGATCAAGCCCCGCCATGTCGAGCAAATTTTCGTCATAGTCGAAAAGCTGCATGTCAACCAGACCAAGCGGATCGGCACAAGCCCAGGACGTCGCCCATTCGCCGGTCAATTTCTGTATGAGATAACCCGCAACATCGACAACGTGAGCCGTGCGCGCAATGGTTTCGGGTTCATGCTTGCACAGCCACAGAAGTTTGTACCAGGCAGGCGTTGGGTTCGGCGGCTTGCCGGTGATGCGGTGGACATCTGCGTTGCCGTAGGCTTCAACTTCTGCCGTGGCGCGCATATCCATCCATGTCATTGCCGGGCGAATGGAATTTCCTGCGGAATCGAGACAAACAAATGTCTCGCGCTGTTGGGTTATGGCAATTGCTGCAATACGATCACCGCCAACCTGCGCCACTGCATCATGAATAGCCGCTGCAGTTGCAGTCCACCAATCCGTTGCGTTTTGTTCCACCCAGCCCGATCGCACGTGATCGAGTTCATAGGTGCGGCGAGCCGTGGCAACGGCCCTGCCCGATTGATCCCAAACTATGGCCTTGGAGGCCGTGGTCGAACAATCAACACCGATCACCAGATCCTTGCTCATGGTGCCAAAGCCCACTCAATCATCTCGTCGGTCCACAAACCCATGAGATCGAGGAGATCAACGAGGTTAAAGCGGTTGCGCATAACCAGGCAATTGGCAACAGCCCAGCGCGCAAGATCTGGCGAAATCGTTGGGTTGAGTGCAGCGAATGTTGAAGGTGCACCGGAAGCTTTTAAGGCCGGGCGCAACTTTTCTGGCGGCTGCACCATCTTGTCGAATTCGGTGCAATGCTGCTTCCAGTTTTCAACAACGGAAACGAAACGTTCCCAATTTTGTTCAATGAGCGCCTGCTTTTTCAGACAATCGCGCAGGCACTCGTCTGCGATAGACGCATCCAGATGCCCGAACGCTTTGCGCACGCGCAGCTCCAGCGCCGCAGCATCTGGTTTTTTCAACAGCGATGACTGAACCAAGCCAGTGTCAATCACCCGCCGCCACAATTTAGTGGCTACCAGCGTTGCGACTCCTACTTGCGCGCCATGCAACCCAATAGGCTGGTGGTGTGCTGCGTGATGCAAATCGAGCATATGGCTGATGACATGTTCAACACCAGACAAGCATGCGGTGGTGTTGGATATGCCGGAGACCAGGCCACGCAGCGCCAAAAGCCGTGTGAGCTGTTCAATGGCCGTTGCTTTACCCGTCGCCACGCCACTGGCCCACAGTGGTGGCTCAGCAGCAGCAGCTTTCAGCAGTTCCATCGAGGCGGGATGAAACGTGTTGTCGAGACCTACAAGATTGGCGAGATACCAATCAGCTGGTGCTGTAAACAACGAGATCGCTTCGCCGAAACCAGATGTGTTCAGCTCTCGTGGTGCTTGGCCGATGGTCACCGTATCGGCGAGCACAATCGTTGGCCAGCGCGACGGGATGGTGCGTTTCACGCCTTTGCGCAAAATCACCGACACGTTATCGGTAAAGCCGTCAACCGAGGCTGCGGTCTGCACAACAATTTGCGGAATGTTGTTGTTACGGTTGGTGGCCACCTTGCCAATGTCAGTGATGGTGCCCGAACCAATTGTCACGACCAAGTCTGCACCCTTTACAGCCGCGGTGGCTTGATCAAGTACCGCGTCATCGGCATGCAGCGTTGCGTAACCGTCATCAAGTATCACCGTTTTTACGTCATGCGCCTTTATCTGTGATTGCACGAGTGCACTGAGCGGCTGGCTTGCACGCATGATTGCCGAAGTGTCTGTCAGCACAACAATGGTTGCGACACCCACCTTCCCAGCAGCGGTCAATGCATCCGTTACGGCCTTACTCAAAGTCAAATGCGCATCATCGGAAATCTCGACCCGCAAAATCTCCAACGGCGATAGTCGGGACTCCGCGTCCTCCACTTTCAAATAGCGGCGCAGACCAGCTAGGTCAGTCGGATCAGATAATGTGTGCAATGGTGTCATGCTGCCTCTGGAGTCTATGGCATATTTATACTTATGTTGAATTTTTATGCAAGCAATTTCTCGAACTGCCGAAAGCCAGCCACCTGACCTTCTGATCATTCTATTACTATACTATTCGTATGGTATACTTATTAAGTCGACGACCCAGCAAAAAGCATCAGTTGTTTGAAACGGCTGCAACACTTGTAGCGCGGTGGATTTGGTGCGCTGACAATTGACGCTTTGGCTCAAGCGGCAGGTTTGACAAAAGGCGGCGTACAATATCACTTTTCCAGCAAAGACCAATTGCTGACCGGGTTATTGGAGTATCTGCTCGGACGCCTTGATGCGGAGCTAGAAAACCTGAACGGCCAAGGCTGGCTTGAAGCTTATGTGTCGGTGACGTTGGGACCAGCTACGGATGGCGATAGTGCCGTGGCCGCCATTATCTCGGCATTGCCTCCCGGTGATCCACGTTGTGAACCCTTTGATCGCTTTTCCAGAAAGTGTCGCAAAAAAGCAAACGCCAGCGGACTTGACCAAAATCTCGCACAAATCATCAGGCTTGCGGCAGATGGCCAGTGGCTGGAGCGCAGCTTCGGAACGTCAAATGATGCAGACACGAAGTCCGTTCGCAAAAAGCTGCTTCAACTTATTCGGGAAAACGCAAAATGAATCACGTACTTCAACGCATTGCTGCGCTGGATGCCCTGCACGGCATCGCCTTGTTTGGCATTTTGATCGTCAACACCCCCTTCTTTTTGATGCCAGACGGAGCAATGGGCAATTATGGACAACTGACATTTCCAGGTTGGCACAATCGCGCGGCTGTCCGTATTCATACAATCGCTTTTGGAATTTTTCGTATCTTACTTGCCCGCACCTGACGCAAACCACACCCAAAACCTTGTCACCCTCCACCAGACAGGCAGCTTCTCTACAATTCTCGAGAACCGCGTGTCTGATCTCATCAGCCGCTATATCATAACGCCACTTTTATTCGCACCAGAGGTGATGGGAATGTTCTTGCTGGGCCTTGCAGTGGCAAAAACCTGTGACGCAACCGGTTTGGACATTGTCAAACCAATGGCGCGCAAGATTGCTTTTTATCTCTGGCTGCCCGCTCTTGTTGGCAGTGGTCTTTATGCTTTGACATCCTTCAGCGGCGACACTTCAACGTCCGGGGCAATGCTCGCACTTGCCATGCGCGGCGCCTTCGTTCCGATGCTGACCCTGACATATTTATCGATAGCCGCCTTGGTTCTTGATCGACCAAGAGTGGCATTCGTTGCAGCTCTACTGGCGGGCGAGGGTCGACTTTCACTTTCCATTTATATCGGCGAATCTTTGCTCATGGGCTTCATTGCACTGAGTTATGGATTGGGACTCTATGGCAAGGTCAGCCCCGCGATGTCCTATGCTCTGTGTGTGGGTGTCTATGTCGGCTTGCTGATACTCGCCAATTTTTGGCTACATTTTTTCGCATTGGTCCACTGGAGTGGCTTCTTTGCTCGCTGATAAATGGTCAGTTTGAGAAGTTAAGCCAGTAAAAGTGAACAGGTCGCACGCGCTGATCTGTATCGTGTTTTTTTAGGTGGCGGAATGTTTTTGGAAACGGGATTTGAGATCAAAGCACCGGGGCCCTGTGGTTCACTGCGCGGCAAGTGCTTGCATATGCCAATCAAAGCGCGAAACTCATTTTGCTGCCCGCGCTCAATCATATTCTCAAGCAAGTGACGACGAGTTACTTTCATGAAAATCTGGCTATTAGAGCATCGGGCAGTCATCAGGATTAATCAACCACCCCAATCGTCATCCCGGCGAAGGCCGCTATCATATTCACACATCTTTTTTGTAATTTTGGGTATTGTTTTCAAACAATATTTGTGTCTCTAGCCAAATATCTGATTTTAATCATTAATTCCGTCATCCCTGCGTAGGCAGGGATCCAGCTTCTTCATGTATACAAAGTGAAAAAAGCTGGACCC
>JAYTSN010000427.1:0-2609 GCA_043745625.1 Aestuariivirga sp.
GCAGCCGTCGCCAGATAATCCATCAAGCCCGGATTAAGGGCATCATAGGGTTCAAGCCCCAATGCCTTCAAACGCTTGCGAATGGCAGGCATTTTGGCAGGCGGTGTTCCGCTTTCAATTACCGATGAAACGAAAGCCGCAAAGCCCGGAGGCGACCAACCTTTGTTTTTTGAGAGCTCAGTGTGAACGAAAGTCAGGCCTTGGAAGGGATGGCCTTCTCTACGTACAGGCCCGTGCATGTGCGCCCCACAGCCCGAACAAGCATGTCGCAAAATCAAAGCTGATGGATCAACCACATGCAGCTTGTGCCCATTGGCCGTCACTTCCACTTTGTCGCTTGGAACCACTGCAACAACTGAGAATACCGCACCATCAGGTTTCCAACATTTGGTGCAGCCGCACGCATGATTGTGCGCTGATTGCGAATGCAAAGCCACCGTCACAGGGTCAGTTGCGCAATTGCAGGTCAGAGTGCCACCAGCAAAATTCTTACCCGCAGTCTTAGCAAAGCCCTTGTCGATCGCCGGGTGCAGCTTGATTGCAGGCGCACTCGGCTTCTTGGCCTTCACGGTCTTCTTCGCCACTTTTTTGGTGGGTTTTTTAACTACTTTTTTAGCCATATCATTCCTCCTGTTAAGTTGAACTCAAAACACAACAACACTTCGAATAGATTCGCCCTTATGCATTAGATCAAATGCATCATTAATTTTTTCCAGCGGTAGGATATGCGTAATCATGGGATCAATTTCAATTTTGCCTTCCATATACCAATCGACAATTTTGGGAACATCCGTGCGCCCGCGCGCGCCACCAAAGGCAGTGCCGCGCCATGAACGGCCAGTCACCAACTGAAACGGACGTGTCGAAATTTCTTGGCCTGCACCTGCCACACCAATAATGATTGATTGGCCCCAGCCCTTATGTGCAGCTTCAAGCGCAATACGCATCACTTTAACATTGCCAATGCACTCAAATGTATAATCGGCGCCACCACCCGTCAGCTCCACCAGATGTGCAACCATATCGCCGGTAACCTTCGATGGATTGACAAAATGAGTCATACCAAACTTGCGGCCCCACGCTTCCTTGTCATCATTCATATCCACGCCAACAATTTGCCGCGCACCAGCAAGGCGCAAACCTTGGATCACGTTTAGGCCAATGCCGCCCAGACCAAACACAATGGAAGTAGAACCAATCTCAACTTTGGCTGTGTTGATCACCGCGCCAACACCCGTTGTCACGCCGCAACCAATGTAACAAATCTTATCAAACGGCGCATCGCTGCGCACCTTGGCCAATGCGATCTCCGGCAGCACTGTGTAGTTTGAGAATGTCGAGCAACCCATATAGTGGTGGATCATTTTGCCCCTATATGAAAAGCGCGATGAACCATCGGGCATCATGCCCTTGCCTTGGGTGATGCGGATTTTTTGGCAGAGATTGGTTTTGGGGTTCAAACAATATTCGCACTCGCGGCATTCAGGCGTGTAAAGCGGAATGACATGATCCCCCTTTTTGAGGGACTTAACACCAGGCCCCACATCAACAACCACGCCCGCACCTTCATGGCCCATGATGGCAGGAAACAATCCTTCAGGGTCAGAACCCGAAATCGTGAACTCATCGGTGTGGCAAACGCCTGTGGCCTTTATCTCGACGAGAACTTCACCCTCGCGCGGGCCTTCCAGATCCACCTCAACGATTTCAAGGGGTTTACCCGCTTCAAAGGCAACAGCAGCACGTGTTTTCAAGTTTTAATACTCCAAATTCAACATCTTAGGAGCATACCCTGACAGACGGCTCCAGTCAATTCATCCCCACACATAAGCACTTAAAGTGACACTTGAAAACCCAATACCCCACACTTTATTCACAATTTGAATCTAGCAGCACAACCATGAGATCAATCTTTACAATCGCTGCGGTAATACTCGCCATTTGGCACTCCACGTGCCTCGGGCAACCTTTATTGGAACCAGAGTTACGACTAAGCACTCTGCCAGGTGCGGTTCCGCGCATAGCGCTCACCTTTGATGCCTGCAGTGGCAAAACCGACGAACGCATTTTGCAAACCTTGATTGACAACAATATCAATGCCACGATTTTTGTCACCGCGCGATGGATCAGGCGCAATCCCCAAGCCATCGCCGAAATCAAGGCCCACGCAGATCTATTCGAAATCGAAAATCATGGATCCAAGCACGTGCCCATCGTTGATTTTCCGACCAAAGTGTTTGGGTTAGACGCAGCTGGTTCACCCGAAGCAGTGCGCGCCGAAATTGACGGCGGCGCTGCGGCCATTGAAAAAACTTTCGGAAGCAAGCCCCAATGGTTTCGCGGTGCAACCGGCATGTATTCAGAGTCAGCAATCAACATTATAGCCGACATGGGTTATAAGCTCGGCGGCTATTCCGTGCATGGCGATGGCGGTGCGAGTTTCTCAACAAACAAGACGGAAAAAACCTTCGCCGGCGCAAAGGATGGGGACGTAATCATCGCCCACATCAACCAACCATCAAAGCCTGCAGGTGCCGGCGTGGTGGAAGGCATATTAAAACTAAAAGGCCAAGGTTTTGTGTTTGTGAAATTGCAGCATGGATTTGAGC
>JAYTSN010000428.1:0-2602 GCA_043745625.1 Aestuariivirga sp.
GCCGGACATGATGCGGGCGTGGTGAAATTGGCAGACACGCAGGATTTAGGTTCCTGTGGGGTAACTCGTGGGGGTTCAAGTCCCTCCGCCCGCACCATGCCCGGCCTTATATCCATCTCGTCCCGTATGGCCCTAACCGAAAGCAGAGAACATATTATGCAAGTGACTGAAACATTGAATTCCGGCCTGAAGCGTGAGTTTAAAGTGATAATAAATGCCGCCGAACTTTCCAAGGAAATGGATGCCAAGCTCAAGGATATGGCTGGTAAAGCCCAAATCAAAGGCTTCCGCCCCGGTAAAGTTCCGGTTGCTCACTTGAAGAATATGTACGGCAAATCGGTGATGGCCGAGGTGATCCAAGCGACGGTTGATGATCATTCGCGCAAAGTTTTTGCAGACCGCAATTTGAAACCAGCTTATCAGCCTGAAGTGAAACTTCCTGAAGATGAGAAAGAAGTGAACGAAGTTATGGACGGCAAGGCCGACCTTTCATTCACACTGGCAGCAGAAGTAATTCCTGATTTCGAAGTGCAAGATTTCTCAGGCATCGAATTGAGCAAGCACGTTGTTGGCCATTCTGATGAACACATCAATGAAGCGCTGAACCGCCTTGGTGATCAATATAAGAATTTCACCGATGCCCGCGAAGGTGCCAAGGCAATCAAGGGCGACAAAGTGTCGATTGATTTCGTAGGCTCGATTGATGGCGTTGAATTTGAAGGCGGCAAGGGCGAGGACATTCCGCTCGAAATTGGTTCAAACCAATTCATCCCAGGCTTTGAAGAACAATTGATCAATGCCAAGGTTGGCGATGATGTTTTGGTCAAGGTTTCATTCCCCGCTGATTACGGCGCTGCGAACCTGGCTGGCAAAGCCGCTGAATTCAAAGTTAAGGTCAAAGGCATCCAACAGCCAGCTGAACACAAGATCGACGAAGATTTTGCCAAGCGTTTGGGTTTTGAAGATTTGGCCAAGTTGAAAGACATGGTCAAAACTGGCCTTGACCGTGAGTTCAACCAAATGACCGCGATGAAATTGAAGCGCGATGTTTTGGATGCGATGGATAAGCAATATTCATTCGACCTGCCTGAAAAATTGGTTGAAGCTGAATTCAATTCCATCTGGGCAGCTTTGACCAACGAAATGCAGAAGGCCGGAAAGTCTTTCGCTGATGAAGATACAACAGAAGAAAAGGCGCGCGACGAGTATCAGAAGATTTCTGAGCGCCGCGTTCGTTTGGGCCTTGTTCTTGGCACCATCGGCGAAAAAGAAGGCGTGCAAATCGCTGATCAGGAATTGCAACAGGCTTTGATCAACCGTGCACGTCAGTTCCCCGGCCAAGAAAAGCAAGTTTTTGATTATTACCGCAAAAACTCTAATGCACTCATGGAATTGCGTGGACCTTTGTTTGAACAAAAGGTTGTCGACGTTATTGTATCGAAGGCCAAGGTTGCGGACAAATCAGTGACCCGCGAAGAGCTTAAAGCGCTGGTCGAAGACGAAGAGACGAACGACGCGGCGTAAGCTCATCTTTTAGGGTTTGACGTGACGGCCAACAATTCAACTTGGTGGCCGCCATTTTAACCGCTAAACTATAGGTGATCTGGAAAGAATCTAATGAGCAATTCACCTATCGAGGATAATTCAGCGCTGCACCGCATGCGTGAATGGCGTCGCCGCACCATCTATACGGCAGGCGAAAAATTCACGCGGCGTGTGACCAAGTTTTTTGGTACTCAATCCTTGGTGCCAACCACGCCTTATATTGATAATAAGGAATTTCCGTTCCTGCAAACTTTCACCGACAACTGGGAGAAAATTTGTGAGGAAGCCCGCGAGATTCTCAAAAATCGCGAAGCCATACCAGCCTTCCAGGAAGTATCCCCTGATCAAGGTGGCATTGCCACCGGCACAAATTGGCGCACATTTTTTCTTTATGGTTTTGGTGAAAAGCTGCCAAAAAATTGCGCCCAAGCGCCGTTCACCACTTCGCTTTTAGAGAAAGTGCCGAACATTGAAATCTCGTGGTTTTCGATTCTTTCTCCCGGCTATCACATTCCACCACATCAAGGTGTAACCAAGGGCATCTTGCGTGCGCATCTGGGTTTGATCATTCCCAAAGAACAAGAAAAATGCCGCATCCGTGTTGACCAGCAAATCAAACATTGGAAGCCAGGTGAAATTTTTGTGCTTGATGATACTTTTGAGCACGAAGTGTGGAACGACACCCCTGATGAACGTGTGATCCTGATTTTCGATTTCGACCGCCCAATGAAATGGCGGGGCAGGGCACTGCTCAAGTTCTTCATCCGTGCCATGAAATTCACCGCGTTTTATCAAGAGCCGAAAAAGAATCTCGCTTCGTTTGAGGATCGCTTCGAGGCGGCAACGCGGCGCAATAATGAAAATATGGAAAAGCTTGCTGATGCGGCTGAGGCCGCGAGAAAAAAACTGAATTAGACATGACTCATCGCTTTATGAAAACGGTTATTCCGTTTCGGTGAAAGAAAGTGAAGGGTTGCGCGGGCGCAAACAAACACGAATATGCCGGTCGAGTAGTCCGGCTGGTTGAGTGCTTGGTTGCACCCACGCTTTTGTGGCT
>JAYTSN010000429.1:0-7590 GCA_043745625.1 Aestuariivirga sp.
AAGTTGGATTAGGCTGCAACCGAAGCTTCTGGTTTTCTAAGTGCAGCTGGCCAGCGCACACGGGCTTTGGGCATGGTGATTGTGGCTTCGGTTCCAATGCCTTGTGCGCCATTTAGAGTAACTTCGCCGCCATGCAGCCTGGCGATTTTGCGAGCGATTGCCAGCCCCAAACCCATTCCACCATATTGGCGCGTTAAGCCCTCATCACCCTGGGCAAAGGGTTCAAATACCCGTTCAACATCGTCGGGTTTTATGCCGATGCCAGCGTCGCGAATTGAAATCAACAACGAAGATTGGGCCCCGCGCATCATGTCGATATTAACGATGCCATCTGCTGGTGAAAATTTAATGGCGTTGGTTATCAAGTTCAAGACAACTTGTTTCATCCTTGTGAGATCGCCAATAATTAAAACGTCATCTACAACATGTGCAATTAACGTAATACTACTCTTTGTAGCATGGCTGCGGCAAATGCGAACTGCGGTTTCAACTAATTCGGCAGCATCAATCTCTTGATCGGCCAATTGTAAACTGCCGCGTTCGATGCGCGTTGCGTCGAGAATATCGTTGATCAAACCTTGCAGGTGACGAGCGCTTTCGAGGATTGTTGTGAGATATTCGTGCTGGCTGGCAATGGGCAGTGTTTTGCTCTGATCAGCATTCAGAATTTCGCTGAAACCGACAATGGCATTGATGGGCGTTCTCAACTCATGGCTTATAACGGCGAGGAATTGCGATTTGCTGGCGTTGGCTTTTTCAGCCTCTTCCTTGGCTTTTTCAATTTCTTGATCATGTTTTACTTGTTTGGTTATATCGCGGCCAACACCCCGGTAACCAGAAAACTCGCCTTGTTCGGTTACAAGCGGATGGGCGGATATTTGCCAATGCTCGGTTAGGCCATCAATTTCGGTTTTATAGTTTTGGTCTGAAACAATCTCCCAGTTTCCCATGAGAGCTTCAAGTGGTTGCGGCATTTGGTTGTCGGCTTCAGCTTTAAACAAGCTTGAAAACTGCTGCCCGATAATATCTGCAATTTTTTTATTAAAGATGGCAGCGAGCCGAGGTGAGAAATATACCAGCTTTCCATTGATATCGGTTTCCCAAATCCAATCACTCGAACCATTTTCGAAATCATTCAGAAGAAGTTTAATAACTTCGCTCTGGTGTTTTATTTTTTCTTCAGCTTCGATTTGTTTGAGGAACGTATAATGCTGTGTGACAATCGCACCAACGACTGCCAAAACGAAAAATGCCCCCACAATTGATGCCATCGCCGTTGCAACATGCAGTGTCGTTACCGCACCATCAGCAATTGCGATTGTCATCAATGCCGAGAAGATAATTGCTGCTGCCGGCAAACGCACCAAGCTGATGGCGCCGGTGGCCATGATAGCAAAACTTATCCAAAATAACCCGAGCGATTCATCGAAGCTGGCATAGTGCGAGAACACTAACGTGGGCGAGATCCATGCGAAGGCTAGCATTACGCCAATGAGTGGCGAAACTTTTAGAATAAATTCTGCATTTTCACCAACGAACCCAGTTTTGTGGCCTTGGTGGATCGCCCAAATAAAGGCGCTGGCTGTTAATAGGATCACAGTTTGCCATAGGCCTAATAGGATTTGGGGAACTTCCGAAAATACCATGACATTGACAGAAACTGCTGCAGTCAAATGGAAAAATAAGAAAAAGGGAATGGTGCGCGTAAGCTCAATCAGTTGTCGGCTGGCGGAAGTGGCATTTGGTAGCAGCGCATAGGATGCAATAATCCGCGACAGCCGTGTCGTCTGCGGCACTTCTTGTGTTTTTTTTTTGTCTTGCATTCTACTTGTCGCCGCCGAATCAAATAATAAAGAGATTTTGAGGGACGCCGAGTCTTACGTCCACTATAAACCGCCGCGCGTATTAGGAAGAACAGGGGACTGAACTTGATGGACTTGCCGCCGAACCACCCGCCAATTTTACCGCGTAGGACGGGGTTGCTGTTATTGAATCTCGGAACACCCGAAGCAACGGATTATTGGTCGATGCGACGCTATTTGAAGGAGTTTTTATCTGATAGGCGGGTGATTGAACTGCCGCGGCTTCTGTGGTGGCCGATTCTCAACTTAATCATTCTGAGTTTCCGCCCAAAGAAAAGCGGACATGCTTACGAGCAGATTTGGAATAAGGAACGCAATGAGTCTCCGCTCAAAACATATACGCGCGCGCAGTCCGAAAAAGTTTCAACGGCACTTGCTGGAGGCGGTAAGCTTATTGTTGATTGGGCCATGCGTTACGGACAGCCTCCTGTGAATGAACGGTTGCAGGCGTTAAAAGATGCTGGTTGCGATAAGATTGTTTTGTTTCCCCTTTACCCGCAATATTCGGCAGCGACGACTGCGACGGCTTTGGACAAAGCTTATGTGGCTTTGCAGGGGATGCGCTGGCAGCCTTCAATCCGCACGGTGCCGCCTTATTTTGATCATCCCGCTTATATTGATGCTGTGGCTAAAAGTTTGAAAAGTTATATGGCCAGTTTGAGCTGGAAGCCTGACCGGATTTTAGTGGCATTTCATGGGTTGCCACGCGAGTATTTGAACAAGGGTGATCCCTATCATTGCCATTGCCAAAAAACCGCACGGTTGGTGCGCGAGAAGTTAGGCATGTCTGCCGATTTTGCGCAGATTGTTTTTCAATCGCGCTTTGGCAAGGCAGAATGGTTGAAGCCTTATGCGCAAGACACCGTTGAAGGATTGCCAGCACAGGGGGTGAAAAATCTGTTGATGATCTCGCCTGGATTTTCGTCGGACTGTGTTGAAACCTTGGAAGAGTTGGCGATAGGTTTGCAAGAAACTTTCTACGAAAATGGCGGCAAGAATTTTGCTGTTGTGCCGTGTTTGAATGATAGTGCAGAATCAATTGCAATGTTGGCGCAGCTGGCGCGGGACGAACTTTCGGGCTGGATGTAATTAATTCCTATGCACCTTGTTTTTCTGGAAAAATGACCTATATGTATTGAGGCAAGCCGAATCATTGGCTTGGCATGGGGAGGACTTAAATGTTTGAAGGTGCTGGCATTTTCGTATTGGTTTTGTTGGGCGTGGTGGTGTTTTACGTGCTGCGAGCGATCCGAATGGTTCCCCAAGGTTACAATTATACGGTTGAGCGATTTGGTAAATATACGCGCACGCTCTATCCCGGTCTCGGTTTGATTGTGCCGTTTATTGACCGGGTTGGGCATAAACTCAACATGATGGAACGGGTGTTGTCGGTGCCTTCACAAGAGGTGATCACCCGCGACAACGCGATGGTGACGGTCGACGGCGTTGCATTTTTCCAGGTGCTGGACGCGGCCAAAGCTTCCTATGAAGTGAGCGAACTTGAAAACGCTATCCTGAATATGGTGATGACACAAATCCGCACCGTGATGGGCTCGATGGAGCTTGATCATCTTCTGTCACAACGTGATGAGATTAATCACAAGCTTTTGGGTGTGGTTGATCAGGCCACGCAAGGCTGGGGCGTTAAGATGACGCGCATTGAAATCAAAGATATTAATCCGCCGCGCGATTTGGTGGAGAGCATGGGACGTCAGATGAAGGCTGAGCGCGACAAGCGTGCTAATATTTTGGAAGCTGAAGGCATGCGTGGTGCTGCCATTTTGAAAGCTGAAGGTGAAAAGCAATCGATTATGTTGCAAGCTGAAGGTCGCAAAGAAGCGACTTTCCGCGAGGCTGAAGCGCGTGAACGTTCGGCTGAAGCTGAAGCCAAGGCGACACGCGTCGTGAGCGAGGCTATCGCTGCTGGCAATGTGCAGGCGATCAATTATTTCGTTGCGAATAATTACATCAAGGCGATTGAAGCTTTGGCGCAATCACCCAATCAAAAGATTTTGATGATGCCGCTTGATGCCTCATCGATGCTGGGTTCAATCGGCGGTATTGCTGAGATCGCCAGAGAAGCCTTTGGCACTGGTCCGACAGGCCAAGCGGCGCAAAGCTCCACAAAGCGTGGCGGTTCAATCGTGCCGCCTGTGACGCGCGGCTAAGGGGGCAAGCGATGGATCAATTCTTACCAATGGTCGGAAGTTATTTCTGGTGGATTGTTGCTGGGATATTGTTGCTTGCTGAAATGGCGTTGCCTGGTTTTTTTATGTTGTGGTTGGCAGTTGCAGCAGCATTGACTGCGATCCTTGATCTTATTTTCCACTTCAGCGCTGTGCAGGAAATATTTTGCTTTGCCGTTTTGGCGTTCCTCTGCGTGCTTGCATCTTGGAAGTTTGTGATGAATTTGAGGCATTCAAAAACAGATTCACCCCACCTCAATCAACGCCACCACGGTTTGATTGGACGAAGTTTTGTTTTGGATAGAGCCATTGTAAATGGCAGCGGCAAAATTGAAGTTGAAGATACATTATGGGATGTTGACGGGCCCGATATGGCCGTGGGCTCAAGAGTAAAAGTTATTAGTGTGCAGGGCATGCGGCTAATGGTGGAAGCGGTTTAGTGCCCCCCCCCCACCAGCCGAAGCGGCGACTGGCCGCCATGCAATTTGTCGAGCTGGTGCAGTGTGGTTTGAATAAGCCCAGGCTTTTTGCCTCGGAGGTAATATCCGGTAATTACACCGCAGAAACCGTTGCCAAAGCAGGCATTGCGCTGTTTTTAAAGGGTATGATTGCGCGTTAGCAGCCTGACGGCAACGCTCCATTAACCATGTTTTTGCTAAGTCTCATATCTGGAGACTTAATAGTGTGTGAGCGAGTGATTAGGCGTGGCGTTTTGCTGGCGGCAGTTTTGTCTGTGGCCACTGTTGCGCATGCTCAACTGGCCCCTCCAACGCTTAAACCGACAGTGCTCGACGAACAGCCAGTTGACACTGAAATTCTGAGCTTACCCAAGCCGCTGACCCTTACTGAGCCCGAAGAGCCGACCCTGCCTCGCAAAAAGAAGGTGGCGGCTAATCTCTATGCACCCATTGGAATCGATACTGGTGGTATGCGCCTTTATCCCACGTTGGAAATTGGCAGCGTGGCAACCTCGAATGTTGCCCAGAGCAATCTAAATCCAAAATTCGATTTTGGTTTGCGCCTGAGGCCAAGTATTCGGTTTGAAAGTGATTGGTCGCGCCATAGCTGGACAGGAACCGCCAGTGCCGAACTTTTGCGCTATTTGCAAAATCCTGATCTTTCGACTTTGACTGGATCAGTTTCAACAAATTTCCGGTTGGATATTCGCCATACAACGCATTCAGATTTTGCAGCAAGTTTTGCCGCCAACGAAACAGGATTGGGCGACACCTCAGTTCCAGCGACTGCCGCCGAACCACGGCGCGACCAAAACTTCGGATTAAGCGCAGATATTGTGCATGATTTTGGTGGGCTTGAAGGTTCGGCAAAAGCCGCGTTAAACCGGAGCAATTTCAGTGATGTGGCTTTGGTCGGTGGGGGTAAAGAAAACAATGCTGACCGAAATTATGTTGAGCCTTCGCTTATGCTCAGAGCCAGCTTGGGAGATTTAGGTGCAAGGTTAAAGCCATTTGCAGAGTTGGTTTATGCGCCTCGTTTTCATGATCAAGCAATAGATCGCAATGGCCAAAGGCGCGATAGCCAAGGTTTGGCAGGAACGCTGGGTTTGAGCTTGAACGATGGCCCTATTTGGGAAGGTGACTTGGCATTAACTTATCTTGTGCGCGGTTATTCTGATCCGAACTTGGCCACCACATCGGCTATTGGTTTACGCGGGCGTGTCGCTTGGAGCCCTATACCGCTTCTCAAGATGGAGGGTGTGACAGGCGTTGATTTGGCAGAGACGGCGACATTGAATTTGGGTGCTACGCGTAATTGGAATGTTGGCATCAATGCGACTTATGCTTTGCGTGAAAATATAAATCTTCTGGCAGGCATAGGGTTTACGCGCAGTGATATTGGTTCGGCTACGACGACAAACAAAACAGCCACGGCTGGATTAGAGTGGACACTCAATCCGAATATGAGCGCTGCGGTGATTTATCAAGGGTCGTGGTTTGATGATGGCACTGCAGCGGCAAGCGGGAACTATGACGAGCAAAGATTGACAACAAGCATCGTTTTTAAAAAATAATTTTTAACTTTTAAGCCCGTTTTTCGAACGCGGGTATTTCAATTTCATCTGCATGGTGCATGTGACCAGCTTTCAGATCATTTAACACGCCGGCTAATTCGCTATTAGCATTCCAACTTAAAAAACCACCTTGGCTTGCTACGATTTCCTGCAAAACCTGCCTAAACGCTGGGCCTAGATCAGCGCGGTCGAGTGCGTAAGCCACATTTGCTGCAAGAAAGCCCAACTTATCGCCACAGTCATAGGTGGTGCCCGTAAATTTCAAGCCATGAAATGGTTGGCGCTGCATCAAGCGGATCATCGCATCGGTAATTTGAATTTCGCCGCCAGAACCTGGTTCTTGTTTTTCAATTTCTGCAAAAATTTCGGGCTGCAAAATATAGCGGCCAGAAATAATCAGATTTGACGGAGGGTTGGTTTTTGGTTTTTCAACCATGGCATTGATCGTGAAATGATTGTCTTTCCAATCCGTGGAACCAACAACACCATAACGGTGCAACTGTTCGGTTGGTGCTTCTTCAACGGCAATCACGTTGCCACCACCGCGCTGATGGTAGACATCAACCATTTGCTTCATGCAACTTGGTGCTGCGTTGATGATCATATCTGGCAGCAAAACCGCAAATGGTTCGTCGCCTACAATGTTGCGAGCGCACCAAATTGCGTGCCCTAAACCTAACGGCTCTTGTTGGCGGGTGAAACTCGTTTGGCCCGCAGCTGGCAAATCTTCCTCAAGTAATGTCAGCGATGCCGATTTGCCGCGTTTACGCAGCGTTGTTTCAAGCTCGTATTGCTTGTCGAAATGATCTTCGATCACGCCCTTGTTGCGGCCCGTTACAAAAATTAAATGCTCGATGCCCGCCTCGCGCGCTTCGTCGACAACGATTTGAATCAGAGGGCGATCTACAACTGTCAGCATTTCCTTGGGCATGGCTTTTGTCGCTGGTAGAAAACGTGTGCCGAGGCCAGCGACAGGGAAGATAGCTTTTCTAATGGGGCGAGTCATCTTAAGGGAACCTTAAACATAGTGGCGTGGACCACTGAGATTGGAACTTGTATAACAGAGTTTAAACTAACAAGTTCCATATGAATACAAGTTTCAAGCTTCGACTTGAGTAAACATGGAGAGCGTAAATGGCGGTATTGGTGACAGGTGGTGCAGGTTACATAGGCAGTCACATGGTTTTGGCGCTGACTGATGCTGGCCAAGATGTGGTGGTGCTTGACAATCTTACAACCGGGTTCGCGTGGGCGATTGCACCGCAAGCTAAATTGGTTGAAGGCGACATTGGCGATGAAGCGTTAGTTGAGCGTACCCTTGAAAGCCATAGTGTGGATGCTGTTGTGCATTTTGCTGGTTCGATTGTTGTGCCGGAATCTGTTTCTGACCCTTTGGATTATTATCTCAACAACACTGTAAAATCGCGTGCTTTGATGGCTGCCGTTGTGAAGGCTGGTGTTAAGAATTTCATTTTCTCTTCCACCGCTGCGGTTTATGGCAATCCAAAAA
>JAYTSN010000430.1:0-7551 GCA_043745625.1 Aestuariivirga sp.
CTTGTTAGCTGTGCAAGTTCATCAACATGAGGCCTCTCGCTCAAAAATTTACTATCGAGCGACCAGAACTTCATGAATGCTGGATTGAATAATTTGAGGCGACCATCAGAGCCAGAAAGTGCTACGGCCTCTGCAAGGTTATCCAGTGTTTCACGCTGAACTTCAAACAGCTCGTTATATTTGCTTTCGAGTTGATATTCTTTTGTCAGATTTTCGTAGAGGTAGGTGATGCCACCAAAAGGATGTTGTTCGCTGATGACATGGAGTGACCTGCCGTCGGGCAAATACCAATAAGCTTCACGCGCTTCGAGATTTGTGTACATGGCCAGTTGCTTGGCGCGCCATTCACGGTAGTTGGCTTCTTCTGGAAGATCACGGTTAGCGCGCAAACGATCCAGAATTTCACCATCGCTGGGTTGGGTTTGCAGCCACGATTCATCAAGATGCCAGAGTTCAACGTAGGCTTGATTAAAAAATCTTAACCTTTGGTCGGCGCCAAAAAATGCGATGGCTGTGTTTAATTTGTTGAGCGTGGAAGCGTGCGCGTTGATGTGGCGCTCAAGTTCTTTTTCAATTTGTTCGATTGGGGTTATGTCAATTGCAAAACCAGCTTGGCCCATGCTTAGCTCGGCTTGATAAACGTTGTAAGCTTTGAGCTGCCCTGATTGAACGGCATGAGCGCGCCCCACCAATCCGATTGAAGGGTCGGCAAGTTTGTTGTCGATTGATTCTGATTTAACAATTGAAATATTATTTTTTACAACATTTGCGCTGTCTTTAGATTCTGTGGATTTGACATAGGCTTGATTAACCCAACCCAACGAACCTGTTTTATTGTTAATCCAAATCGGAAATGGAGCAGCATCGAGAATAGCGCTTAATCGTTCAACCTGCTTTGCAAGTTTCTGGGCATCATAAACTGTTTCACTGGCTTGCCTGCGTTCGCCGGCCAGAGGTCTTAAGCGAAGCGTTGCTAAGCCTGCGGCGGCGCGTCCAGCTGCCTCAATAAGATCACCTTCTAAGGTTTTTATCGCGATGTTGAATCCTGCGCCTGTGCCCCGGAGATGTGTTACTGCGTCTAGAAGAATGGAAGACGAGTCGCGCTCCAACCAACTGTTGAATTGGACGATCTCAGATGGTGCGCTCGGTATTCCAGTCATTTCGTTGATACGTCCGAGCACTCGCTCTGGGGACGTTTCGCGACCCCGCCACGATATGATGATCTGTGGTTCAGATTCGAACGCCGCTTGCTGCTCGTTTAACAGGCGTTCAATATCAATCAATCGGCGTCTGGCTGAAGTCTCATCTTGATAGAGTTTGCGGTATTGACGGTATATAAAAAAACCAGAACCGAGAATAGCCAAGCCCGCGAGAGTTCCAAGCAATTGTGAAAGGCCTTGCGGAGATGTGGCAGCATGCGCTTTTGGCGCATTAAAGAGCGCCAGCGCACAAAAAGCGGATGGCAAAAGAAGCGTAACATGCTGTCTTTTGTTTTTCAGTTTATCCAGCCCTCGCAATCTATTCTCCGCCATTGATCCAGAATGAACGAATCACGCCCTGCCCTACGGCCAAGTTATAGACGCAAACAGCCTGCTTCGGGAATCCCGTGAGATCCCGACCAGGCTTTAAAAGAAGCGATTATTGAATTTAGTAGCGGTATGTTTCTTTTTTGAACGGGCCCGACTCAGTTACGCCAATATAGGCAGCCTGCTCTGGCTTCAACTGCGTGAGCTTCACACCCAATTTTTCGAGGTGCAAGCGTGCCACTTTTTCATCTAGGTGCTTTGGCAAAACATAAACTTCGTTCTGGTACTTGCCGTTGCCCTTATTGGTGAACAGCTCGATCTGAGCGAGTGTTTGGTTGGTGAATGACGCTGACATCACAAAACTTGGATGTCCAGTTGCGTTGCCGAGGTTTACCAAACGACCTTCCGACAAAAGGATGATACGATTGCCTTTTGGGAATTGAACAATATCAACTTGTGGTTTGACATTGGTCCATTTGAAATTCTTGAGTTGAGCAACTTCAATCTCATTATCAAAGTGGCCGATGTTGCAAACAATCGCCATGTCTTTCATCTGGCGCATATCTTCAACAGTGATCACATCTTTGTTGCCAGTGGCTGTTACATAGATGTCTGCCGTTGGAAGCGCGTCTTGCAATGTTCGAACTTCGTAACCATCCATTGCGGCTTGAAGCGCGCAGATTGGATCAACTTCGGTTACAATCACACGGGCACCAGCGCCACGGAGCGAATCTGCTGAGCCTTTACCAACGTCGCCATATCCGCAAACCACGGCAATTTTACCAGCCATCATCACATCAGTACCACGACGAATTGCATCGACTAGTGATTCACGGCAACCGTATTTGTTATCAAATTTCGATTTGGTTACGGAATCATTCACGTTAATTGCGGGGAATGGCAATTCGCCTTTTTTCTGAATTTCGTAAAGTCGGTGCACACCGGTTGTGGTTTCTTCGGTGACGCCGATGATTGCTTGGCGTTGCTTGGCAAACCAGCCTGGCTGGTTCTTTATGCGCTTTGCGATTTCAGCGTAGAGGAATTCTTCTTCCTCGCTGGTTGGCTTTGCGATCAGCGCTGGGTTCTTTTCGGCTTTTTCACCAAGAAGAATGTACAAGGTTGCATCGCCGCCATCGTCCAAAATCATGTTGGTCGGTTGATGATCAGGCCATTCGAAAATTTTTGCGGTGTATTCCCAATACTCTTTCAGGGACTCGCCCTTTATGGCAAAAACTGGAATGCCTGCTGCTGCAATTGCCGCTGCTGCGTGATCTTGGGTTGAGAAAATATTGCATGATGCCCAACGGATATCAGCGCCTAAATGTTTCAGAGTTTCGATCAACACAGCCGTTTGAATGGTCATATGGAGTGAACCCGAAATGCGGGCACCCTTGAGAGGCTGTGCATTCACGAATTCAGAACGTGTTGACATGAGGCCGGGCATTTCCATCTCGGCCATATCGAGTTCTTTGCGACCCCAATCTGCCAGTTTGATATCTTTTACGACGTAATCGGTGAATTCAGCCATGATCGGTCTCCTGATGGTCTTCATGATTTTTGGATGGCTGGCGATAGCATGAATGGATTCAAGCTGCAACAACTATATAAAGATATCTTTATATGATTATTTTGCTTTGGTTTTCAATAGGTTTAGCATTTTCTGGATCAGCGCTGAATCCATTTTGGAAATTGATTTTGAGAGTTCATTGGCCAATTCTGTTGCTTCGGGCTCGAGGCCGGATGTATCGATGGTAATCCGCGGGTGTGAAACGCGCGATAGGCGCACCAACTCCTCGGCATCGTCCCAGATGATGTTGAGAAATGAAATTATGGATTGAATCAAATGCCAAGATGGTCGCCCACGCTTGCCGTGCTCTAAAGCCGAGAGATAGGCGCTGGAGACATGAATGGCGGAGGCCATTTCAGCTAAAGTCAAATTGCGGTCTTTGCGAAGTTCGCGTAATTTTGCACCAAACGGCGTCATTCGACCTCGCCTGTGTTGCGGCGTAGTTTTACATAAAAAGCGCCGCCTCCACCATGGCGCGGATGGGCTGGTTGGAAACCAACAATGTGTTTGCGAAATTCTGGATCATGAAACCACATTGGAACCTCGCGGCGCAATTTGCCCTCGCGTTCAGGTGTGTGAAAATGCGTATGGCCGTGCAACGTGTGGCGCGCGAATGGTGATGAGCCTTTCCCTGTAATGACCAAAACCAACCTGTTCCCAAATTGGCGTTGGCGCGATATAAAATTGAGAAGAGTATATCTGGCATTTTCAAGGTTCTCGCCATGGAGATCAATGCGAGACTCAGGCTCGACATTGCCACGACCAAGACGTTGAGCTGTGCGGCGATCAAATGTCGATATAGCCGGAGGCTGACTAGATGCATTGGGACGAGGCACAACGAAATTGCTGGGAAAAATTTCGATATCCCTATTTTGAATAATTGGTTTTAATGTTTCGATAAGGCGCGGTTTTGATTTTAAAGCCTTTCGCCGACCCAGAGGGTGGATCGCTTTTTTGACTTCATCCCAGAGTTCACTATCAGGAACAGTGATTGATTTGCGAGCCATGATTAACTCAAATATTTCTGAGCGAGCGCATGAGGCAGCAGCACAGTCATGCGGCCCGGACTTTTCATGTTTCCGGCAATCAGCGCTGCTTGCTCGCCCCAACCCCAATAAACGTCTCCGCGAATATGGCCTTTGATGGCGGTACCAGTGTCTTGAGCCACCATCAGCTGGCGAAAGGGTTGTGATCCATTTGGAGATTCTGGCGGAGTTGTTGTATCAAGCCAGATCGGCGTTCCAAACATCCAAATCGACCGATCAACCGCAAGGCTTCTCAAGGGCGTGAGGTGAACTTGCTGAGCGCCCAATGCACCAAGACTATCACTGGGCACATCAATATCGCGAAAGAAAATAAATGATTTGTTGTTCCACATGAGTGTTCGCGCTTCTTGCGGGTGCGATGCCATCCATTCTCGTAAAACTTGCATCGATATGGTTTGCGGTGTTGCCACACCTTGCTTTAACAGCACGCCGCCTATGCCCGTATATGGCTGACCATTTTTAGCGGCATAAGCAAGCCTGATGATGCGGCCATCATTCAGCCGAATTCGACCTGAACCTTGGATATGAATAAAGAATGCATCAACCCAGCTTTTCAACCAAACAATCTCTAAGCCGCGCCCAGCCAAAGCGCCACTCTCAACTTCCTGCCTGGTGGCGAATGCTTCGGCACGGCCGTTTTCTATTTTGCCATATGCAAGGCCAACTGTGTTTTGATCATTTTCCGTGAGGGCAACGAGTTCTGGTGGTTTGCGGTAAATTGGTACTTGATAAAGATTGGTTTGTTCCAAAGACCCTTCAGCTTCTGGTTCGTAATAACCCGTAAACAAACCTTCGGCGCGCATAGGATCTGTAACAGCGAATGGAACAAAGTGAGTTTCGAAAAATGTTCGGGCATGCGTTGTTAGGAGTGCGGCCTCTGGAACCGAAAGCCAATCCTGAAGGGTGCCACCAAATTCAGCCAAACGCTTAAAACCATGCGCGGTTTTTTTAATCTCGAAATAGGAACGCTTGAAAGCTTCGAGCGTTTTTACATGGTTGTCTTTGTTCCAGCCCGGAATTTTATTAAAAGCTGTGACCTCTAAAATCTTCGAACTCGGCATTAAATTTGATCCAGATCAGGATCTTGCGTAGCTACCAAAGTCCAATTTGGATCTCTTGAATTAAGGTCGCGTTCGAATGTCCAAACTTCTTTTAAAACACTGACCGCCTTCTCATCGCCTGAAACAACTTCTTTTTTAGCATTCAACGTTGCAGATATAATCTGGCTCTCAAATTTTACACCCATAACCAAATTTTGTTTTTCAACTTCTGCTGAGTGGAGCTTTGCCGCATTGATCCCGACGAATTTAAAAAAATTTGTATTTCCCGTCGCTTTATTTTCATCAATAATTTTTTCAAATGAGTCGTAGACAGCTTTGCTTAACAGTGGCTTTAGTGTTTTTTTATCACTCTGCGCAAAAGCAACCAGAATCATCTCATGGGCGGACTTGGCACCATCGAGAAAATGACCAATATTGAAATCTGGTCTGATTTTTTTAAGCGCTGCGAGTCCTTCATATAAATCCGTTCCAGGCTTACTGTATTGATCCCAATTTTCAGTTTTGCTGGCCGCGGTTTGATTTTGTGGTGACGCTGCCGTGGGTTCTGGTGGGATTATTTCGATTGGCTTGGAAGAGCGTTCCAAACCTGTTCGCTGGCCAAGCACTGATCTTAGCCACCACAAAATTGTGATTGCGGCAATTAAAAGCAGGAAATTGATTGGATCAAATAGTAATTCCATGATGTTCCAGTAATATTAAAATGATTGCTCATCTCTATATAGGTGATTATTGGTTCCTGCCAATGGCGCGGGAGAGACTCTTGCGACTTTTACGTCTTCATGTTACCCAAGATAGATCACAAGATCTCCAACCGGAGAGCTGAAGAATCAGAGGCAAAGATGGCAAAAACCCTAAAAACCGCCCCGCGGAAGGCACCTAAGAAAGCTTCAAACAGCCGCAAGGCTGCAGCGGTTGCTACTCCTAGAGCGCCGCGTATTGAACCCAAGCCTTCAACGGCAGTTCTGACTGCTCCTGAGCCAACACCTGGCCAACAGCCGTCATTGAAGATTCTAGGGCAATATTTGAAAGACTTAAGTTTCGAAAATCCGAATGCGCCGTTGTCTTTGGCACCTCAGCAACAACAGCCTGACATCAATATTTCTGTGAATGTAAACGCCCGCAATCTTGGTCCTTCTGATTTTGAAGTTGAACTGCATTTGGATGCTAAAGCGACGACAGATGGGAAAGTTATTTTTGCCGCTGATCTACTTTATGCAGGCATGTTTCGACTGGAAAATTTCCCAGCTAACCTATTGCATCCCGCAGTGTTGATTGAGTGCCCTCGCATGCTATTTCCGTTTGCCAGACAAATCCTGGCAGATGCAACGCGCAATGGTGGCTTCCCGCCGCTTATGCTGGATCCCATTGATTTCACCGTTATGTATCAGAGGCGTCTGCAGCAACAGCAAGCTACTGCGAACGCATAGTGCGATTTTAAGATTTTCGATCAACTTTGGCAAATGCGCCAAAGTTCAGGTTGATCTTGTTCAATTCGTCCAGAGGTTATCTTTGTCTAACTCTTCAATGAGGAGAGCGTGTCTGGCTACTTCTTGCTCAGTCAAGCGCTCTGGCAATTTTATGGGTCGGGTTTTGATGCGGATGGTTTGGTTTACAGTGATTTTTGACTTTAGCTTTATTTCAGCATTCAATGTCATGGCAGTTTGCCGGCCACCGATAAGTTCAAGATAGACTTCGGCCAAAAGTTCGGCATCCATGAGGGCGCCGTGCTTGGTCCGCTTGGTATTGTCTATGCCGTAGCGTTTGCACAATGCATCCAAGCTGTTTGGGCCCATTGGATGTTTACGCCTGGCCATTTGCAAAGTATCGAGGACACGTTCGTTGCCAATTATTTCATGGCCGTGGGCTGATAGCTCCGCATTGATAAAGCCCATATCAAAACTTGCGTTGTGAATGATCAGAACTGACTCTTCGATAAAACTCAAGAACTCAGTTACACTATGTTTGAAGAGTGGTTTGTCTTTCAAAAAGGCTGACGAAAGCCCGTGCACCGCTTCGGCTTCGCTTGGCATGTCCCGCTCTGGATTGAGGTAGATTTGAAATGTTCGACCGGTCGGAAGGTGATTGAACAATTCGACTGCGCCGATTTCGACAAGACGGTGGCCATCTTGTGGTGAGAGACCTGTGGTTTCTGTATCCAAGATAATTTCGCGCATGGTCTCAAATCTCTCGAATTTTAGCGATGACCGCAGTTGTCTGGGTTTCTAAATCTTTCAAGCTGCCGTTATTTTCAATAATGTAACTACTAAATTTTCTTTTATCTTTAAATGCCATTTGCTTTGACCTAATCACAGCTAATTTTTCTTGCGTCATATTCGGCCTTAACATTGCTC
>JAYTSN010000431.1:0-7518 GCA_043745625.1 Aestuariivirga sp.
CATGGCTTTCTCCCGAATCATCGAAAGCCAATTGAATCACGCAACAAACCAATCCGTCATCAATTCATTGCGGACGTTAACCTGAACTCGTTACCCTGATGTGGCGGATTGATGCTTGCGAGAAACGCAATCAAGCCCTAGTAGAACGCCCATATTCAGGAGATTTTTATGGGCTTTATTTCAGACTCTCTCAACCGCATTCAGCCATCGGCCACTATTGCCATCACCACCAAGGCGCAAGTGTTGCAAGCCGAGGGCAAAAACGTGATTGGGTTGGCTGCGGGCGAGCCTGACTTTGAAACGCCGCGCAACATCAAAGACGCGGCTATTAAGGCGATCAATGATGGCAAGACGCGTTACACTGCCGTGGACGGCATTCCCGAACTGAAGAAGGCGATTTGCGCCAAGTTTAAGCGTGATAATGATTTGGATTATAGGCCATCACAAATTTCGGTGGGCACTGGCGGCAAGCAAGTTTTGTTCAATGCGCTTATGGCCACTGTGAACCCCGGCGATGAAGTGATTGTGCCAGCACCTTATTGGGTGAGTTATCCTGATATTGTGATGTTAGCGGGGGGCACGCCTGTGATTGTTCAAGGTGATGTTGCTAAGGGTTTTAAGTTACAAGCGGAGGCTTTGGAAAAGGCGATTACTCCCAAAACAAAGTGGTTGATTTTGAACTCGCCTTCGAACCCATCGGGCGCTGCATATTCGCATTCTGAAATGAAAGCGCTGACTGATGTGTTGGTGAAGCATCCTCATGTTTGGATCCTTACTGACGATATGTATGAGCATCTGGTTTATGATGAATTCAAATTTGTGACGCCAGCGCAGATTGAGCCAACGCTTTATGATCGCACGTTGACGATGAACGGTGTTTCGAAATCCTATTGCATGACGGGTTGGCGCATTGGTTATGCGGCAGGGCCTGAGACTCTGATCAAGGCTATGGCCAAGTTGCAATCGCAATCAACATCTAACCCATCAAGCATTGCGCAATGGGCTTCGGTTGAGGCGCTGAACGGCCCGCAAGATTTTATCGCCGCTCACAATGAGATTTTTAAAGCGAGGCGTGATTTAGTTGTGTCGATGTTGAACCAAGCCAATGGCTTGAGCTGTATGACTCCTGAAGGTGCATTCTATGTTTATCCATCCTGTGCTGGCACGATTGGCAAGACAGCGCCATCTGGCAAAGCGATTGCTACGGATGAAGATTTTGTCAGTGAGTTGTTGGCGGCAGAAGGTGTTGCTGCCGTCCATGGCTCCGCATTCGGCACCTCACCCTATTTCCGTATCTCTTATGCAACTGCGACCACCACTCTCGAAGACGCATGCACACGCATTCAGCGGTTCTGCGGCAACTTAAAATAACAAGGAAGAAAAAATGTACACACAATCAGTTCCATTTCTCATTCGCAATCTTGAAGCGACGACAAAGTTCTTGAAAAAGGCCGAAGCGCAGATTGAAGCCAAGAAGATTGATAAAGCGGTTGTACTCAACTTGCGGATTTTTCCAGACATGTTCCCATTGGTCCGCCAAGTGCAACTCGTCACAGATTTCTGCAAAGGTGCAGGCGCGCGTTTGTCCGGCGTGGCTGTACCAAGCTATGCTGATGAAGAAAAAACTTTTGACGAGCTTTACGCCCGCCTCGCCAAGACAATGGATTTTTTGAAGAGTCTTGATGTTAAGTCTTTTGAAGGTGCAGGTAACCGCAACATCACCATGAAGGTGCAAGGCAATGATATGACCATGGACGGCATTACATATTTCAATGGCATGGCAATACCCAATATCTATTTCCACATGACGACGGCCTATAACATTTTGCGCAGCATTGGCATTGAATTGGGCAAGGGCGATTTTATGGGGCGCTAGGACGTGAAGTTTGATATCTTTCTAGCACTTGCATTGTTCGGCTTTATTACGGCGTTTACGCCAGGGCCGAACAATACATTGTTGATGGCGCAGGGGATCAACTTTGGGTTTCGCCGCACATTGCCCTTGATCTTGGGAGTTGCCATCGGCTTTCCGTTCATGATTGGCTGTGTGGGCTTAGGTTTGGGTAAAATTTTTGATATTTATCCCATTCTCTACACCATCATGAAATATGCGGGTGCTGCCTATATGCTGGGGTTGGCTTGGAAGATTGCAAACTCAAAGCCTGCGAGCGAGGGTGAGACGGCGGTGGGGCAGCCTCTAAGCTTTTTCCAAGGTGCTGCCTTTCAATGGATCAATCCTAAAGCGTGGATTATGGCTGTGACCGCTCTTTCGGCTTACACTGTGGCTGCGCATTACTATGTGGGCGTGGCATTTGTTGTTGGCACATTTGTGTTTATGGGCGTTAGCAGCGCATCAACTTGGGCGATGTTTGGTGTGGGGCTGCGGCATGTGCTGAACGATCCGCGATACTTCCGTGTGATCAATCTCGCATTGGCGCTGTTGCTGGTGGCTTCGCTGGTGCCGATGTTGTGGCATTGACGAATTGACCTCTACCGCAAAGCGGGAGAGGAAAGGGGCCCTTTGCGAAGCAAAGGGATAGGTGAGGGGTTGGAGCTTGCGGATAGAGCCCTCATTGATGCCATCGCACTTCGTTCGACGGGGCCCCTTTCTTCCCCCGCGAGCGGTGGAAGACGAAGGTCAGAAACTCCATTCTTTCGCTTTGCCTACGATGAAATCCCTGAATGCTGTTACGCGTTTGGTGTCTTTGAGCTCTTCAGGATAAACGAAGTAGGTATCAAACATTGGTGTTTCCAACGGCAGGTCGATTTGTACCAAGTTTTTAGAGTCAGCGGGCACGATGTAATCTTGCAGTGAGCCTATGCCTGCGCCTTCCTGCACGGCGCGACGTAGGCCATAAGCGTTGTTAACGCGCAAGGCGGAGCGGCGGGGATTGTTGTCAGGGCGGCCCACTGTTTCCAGCCAATTGAGATTGGTGAGATAGCCTTCTGTGGTGCCGAAGGTGACTATGCGGTGTTTATCGAGATCGTCTACTGATTTTGGAATGCCGTAGCGCTTGATATAATCTGGTGACGCGTAGACATGATGATGCACGGTGAAGAGTTTGCGCTGGATCAAATCAGGCTGAGTCGGCCTTCGCAGGCGGATGGCGACATCGGCCTCGCGCATGGACAAATCAAGTTCTGTATCGTCGAGATTTAATGTCACAACGATATCTGGGTAAAGCTCCATAAACTCTTTGATGCGCGGGGTAAGCCATACTGAACCTAAGCCCACAGTGGTTGTGATGCGCAGTTCGCCAGATGGTTTTTCTTTTGAATCCATGAGGCGGGTTTTAGTGGCTTCAAGTTTAGTGAACACCTCATGGGCTGCGCGGTGCAGCACTTCGCCTTGCTCGGTGAGGATCAGGCCGCGAGCATGGCGGTGGAAAAGTGCGACTTTCAGGTCTTCTTCAAGCGCTGAAATCTGGCGGCTGACGGCTGATTGAGAAAGCAGCAATTCATGGCCCGCGTGGGTAAAACTACCAGCTTCGGCCACCGCATGAAAAATCCGCAGCTTGTCCCAATCCATTCGTGTTTACTCCGCTGCCTGTCTTAGTTCGGCTGTTGCCTGTAAATATTTTTCGGATTCAAGAGCGGCCATGCAGCCCATACCTGCGGCAGTTACTGCTTGGCGGTAAATATCGTCGGTCACATCCCCTGCAGCAAACACGCCTGGGATCACAGTTGCTGTGCTCCATGGGGCCGTGACCAGATAATTGCCATTCTTAAATGGCAGCTGGCCTTCGAACAATTCTGTTGCTGGCTTGTGGCCAATGGCGACGAAGATGCCGTCGACGGCATGGTCAGTTGTTACGCCTGTTTTTACATTTTTGAGACGTGCGGTGTGCACGCCTTTTGGCTCATGAGTGCCCAGAACATCCTCCAATGCCGAATCCCAAATCACTTTGATTTTAGGATGATTGTGCAATCGGTTTTGCAAAATCTTTTCAGCTTTGAATTCGTTGCGGCGATGAACTACCGTCACTTCCGACGCGAAGTTGGTGAGGAACAATGCTTCTTCCACAGCAGTGTTGCCGCCGCCCACAACCATCACTTTTTTGCCGCGGTAGAAAAACCCATCGCATGTCGCGCAGGCCGAAACACCGAAGCCTTGGAAATACTGTTCTGAGGGCAGGCCAAGCCATTTGGCTTGAGCACCCGTTGCGATGATTAATGCATCGCAGGTGTAAACTACGCCGCTGTCACCTACGAGTTCAATCGGCATATTCCTGAGCTTCACTGAAACGATTGTATCAGATACAGTCTCAGTGCCCATATGCACGGCTTGTTGACGCATTTCTTCCATCAGGAACGGGCCCTGAATGGTTTTGGCGAAGCCTGGATAATTTTCAACATCTGTCGTGATGGTCAGCTGGCCACCAGGTTGAATGCCTTGGATTATCAGTGGCTGTAACATGGCGCGCGCGGCATAAATGGCTGCTGTATATCCGGCAGGGCCAGAGCCTAAAACGATAATGCGGGCATGACGAGAAGACATGACAAACTCCAAAAGCTATGTGAATTAAACATAGCTTATATGGTGCGGCGTACAAGGGAAATACAAGCTGTTGTGAACAGGACAGTTTGGCCTTGTGCCCGCCGTTTTTGGGTTCTGGAATCACGAAATATTATTGCTATAAGCTTTAATCATGAACACGGCAGATGAGCTCGACACCATTGATTGGAAAATTCTGAAAGAGCTTCAGAAGGCTGGCCGAATTACCAATGTGGAGCTTTCTGACCGCGTGGGGCTTTCGCCACCGCCCACTTTGCGGCGTGTGCAGGCTTTGGAAAAGGACGGGTTTATTACGGGATATCGTGCGCAATTGGACGGTGCGAAGCTTGGTTATGGGGTGCAGATGATGGTTCTGGTTGGGCTTAAGAGCCAAGCTGAACATGAGATGCGCGATTTTGAGCGGCGGGTTGCTGGCTGGCCAATTGTGCGTGAGTGCTACGCGGTTTCGGGTGTGGCAGATTACGTGTTGAAATGCGCAGCGCGAGATTTGCAATCCATCCAGAGTTTTGTGATGGGCGCATTATCGAAGGCGCCAAATGTTGAAAATGTGAAAACATCATTGGTGCTGCATGTGGCGAAAGATGAACCAGCGGTGCCGCTGTTGTGAATAGCATTTTGCGCGGCGGGGGCGGATGGGCTACTTTAACGGCGGCATCCGCTGCGGCCGTTATCATTGGATTTGCGTCTACGATTTTGATTTTAATGCAAGCGGCAGTCGCCGTCGGGGCCAGCCCAGCTCAACAGGCTTCGATGGCTTCGGTGCTGTGTTATGTGATGGCGATGACGACGGCGATTTTGTGTTGGCGATATAAAACGCCGATCATTGTGGCATGGTCAACGCCCGGTGCCGTATTGATTGCCAGCAGTGCAGCGGGCATCGACTATCAATCGGCGTTGGGCGCATTTGTGGTTTCTGGTGTGCTCATGGTGATCACGGGATTGGTAAAAACTCTCGAACGCGCCATCGAAAAAATGCCGCCTGCTATTGCTGCCGCGATGTTGGCGGGTGTGTTGGTTACTTATGTTTTGAAGGTTCCTGCTGCAAGTATCGCTGCGCCTTGGTTAGTGGTGCCTTTGGTCATAGTGTTTTTTGCCTTGCGGATTTTTCTGCCGCTTTATGCTGTGCCGGTGATTACCGTGCTTGGTTTAGCTTTGGCCTATTGGGGCGGGGGTATGGGTTCGGCTTGTTGTGCGTTAGGCATCACGCCGCTGACGTTTGATGTGCCTAAATTTGAGTGGCATGCGATGATCGGTATGGGTGTGCCACTTTATCTGGTGACGATGGCTTCGCAAAATTTGCCGGGCTTTGCTGTGGTGCGCGCGGCGGGCTATACGCCTCCTGTGAGTGGAGCGCTGCTGACCACGGGTGTTGCATCCATTCTCATGGCTCCCTTTGGTGGCCATGCCGTGAATATGGCGGCAATCACAGCCTCGCTCGCAACGGGGCCCGATGCGCATCCTGATCCCGAGCAACGTTGGAAGATTATGTTTCCGTATTTCGTGATGTATGGGCTGATCGGGTTAGCGGCTGCAAGCTTTGTGCAAATCCTCGGCGCTTTGCCAAAAGATTTGGTGATGGCGATTGCTGGCTTGGCGTTGTTTGGTCCGTTGATGGGCGGCATGACGGCTATGATGAAGGAGCCCGAGGATATCGAGGCGGCACTGGTGACATTCTTGGTCACGGCATCAGGCTTTAGTCTTTATGGCGTTGGTGCTGCGTTCTGGGGGTTATGTGCAGGACTAGCGCTTTGGGGTGTAAAGAAAGCTATTCTTTCGCCTCGCTAAATAGCCGATCAAATTCATTTTCATATTGCTCGGCCATCAACGGATTGTTCCACATCACGATGGCATTCTCGGCGTTGCGTTCGGCAGCGGCAAAGGAATAGTTAAATGAGCCTGTCTCGACATGGGCACCTTCGACGACGATAAATTTATCATGCATAATGGGGTAGCGCGATGTGGTGCGCACATAGACACCGCAGTCAGACAGATAGTCGCGTTTGGAATAGCCTTTGTTATGTGGGTTCGACTTGTTATCGAGAACAGCGGTGACTGCTACCCCACGGGCCGCAGCTTTACACAATGAGTCTGCAATTGGTTTGGATGTCATTTGATAGGCGGCGATGACGACACTGGTTTGAGCGCTGTCGATAATTTTTTTGACCAGCCTTTCGGCTGATCTTTGAGGATAGGGTGCAAAGGCGATTTCAATGGTGCCTATCGCAGGCACGCGCGAAAGCTTCGTTTTTATGGCATCGGCCGCTATGTCAATTGCGCCGGTGGTGATTTTGTCGGCGACGTTGCAATTGGGTTTTGCCTTTGTGTCAGCTGCAACTTCACTCGCGAAAAACGCGAATAGCAAAACGGAAAATAAGAATCGCAACTTCATGCGATCTTGAAGCAAGCCTATTCATTAATCAGACGTTAACAAGAACTTTAGCGCATGTTTCCTGTGTGGCCTTGCGAATAGCGGCCTGGCTGTGGCCACACTGTTAGTCCATGCGGTTCTAATTGCACGGGAACTTTCACCACTGAACCGTTGCTCGTATCAATTGCATAGACTTCATGGTCAAAGCGGCCAGAGAGCCATAAGGTTTTGCCATCTGCGCTGACGTTGCCCATATCCGGGCTGCCGCCGCCAGGAATTGGCCAAGTAGTTTCGATTTTTCCCGTAGCGAAATCTATAACCGAAACTGAACCTGGGCCATGGGGGCCGCTGATCATGTTGTGGGAGCCACGGTTTGAAATATAAAGTTTCTTGCCATCGCGGCTGACTGTGAAGCCGTGTGTGCCTTTGCCGGTTTCGAAGAATCCGGTTTCAACAAATTTATCGCCATCGATAGTGAATACGCCGTCGTTCATCATATCGGCCACGTAGAAAACTTTGCCATCAGCTGAGAGACGAATATCTTGAGGCATGCCTTTTTTTGAAAGCTTTAAGATGCCGAGGAGTTTTTTATTCTTGAGGTCAACCTTCGCCAAGCTGCCGCCGCCGAATTCGC
>JAYTSN010000432.1:0-7491 GCA_043745625.1 Aestuariivirga sp.
CCTGCGGCTCAGTACTTCAAGCAGGATGATGATGTTTTCGAGCCAGCACCAGCGCCTTTAGCTATCAAACAGGTGAAATCAACAAAACCAGTTGAACTAGCCTCACGCGGCGCTAAGTTGGTCATCCAGCACATCGAACGGAATAAAACAGAAGCAACAGACCCGCCCTCATCAGATTTTACCAAACCTCACATTGCTGAACCTCTTGCTATCACCACAACCGCTGTCGAAGCCGCAGCCCCCGAGCCGTCACGCATCGTGATCATCCGCAAAAAAGTTGAGGACTTGATTGAAGTGCCTTTGGTGGATGAACCAGCCGCCGAAAAACATGTGTCTGCTGCTTAAATAACGCTGAAATTACGATGCCGTGTTCTCTAAAAGGAATAACGGCGTTTTCTTATGCAATCAATCCCTCTGCGCCACATCACAATTTCGTAAAAATGGCGCCAAGTGAGTCACAATTAAGACTCCATTTACCAAGATCAGAGAGTCTGCGCGCTTAATTCCAGTGAGTGAGAAGTCGCCCCGTGTCCAGTTTTAAGTTCAACCGACGTTCGTTTCTGTCCTTGGCCGCCTTTGCACCATTTGGCTTGGCCACCGCAGCGCGCGCTGAAGACCCCGCAAATGTTGGGTCTATCACCTCGATTGCGCCGCGTTTGGCCATGCAGGGCAAACTGGCCTCCAAAACTGAAATTGTGCAAGGCCAAGGCCAAGCACCAATGCTCACCCTAGGATCACTGAACGCCCTTGATGGTGCCGTTGGCATGTATGAAGAAATCGTGGCGGGCGGTGGCTGGCCTGAAACGCCAAAAATAAAATTCGACAAGACAACAAAGCCTGCCGATATTTTCCGCCTCCGCCAACGTTTAGTGCGCGAAGGTTATTTAGAACTGGAATCGCTCGCTTCTGCTGATGCAAACAAATATGATTCCACACTCACAACTGCCATTAAGTCGTTTCAGTTCAACCACGGCGCCAACCCGAGCGGCAAGATTGATGAACGCACACGCGCCGAATTGAATATCGCAGCCACGGCACGGCTTTACTCGCTGAAAGAAAACCGCCCGCGCGTAGCCGAACATCTCAAAGACTTGGGCCCTCGCTATGTGGCCGTCAACATACCAGCAGCACAGCTCGAAACTGTTGAACTGGGCGAAGTCTATTCGCGCCACAATGTGGTTGTAGGCAAACTAGAGCGCCCAACTCCTTCACTTAAAAGCCGCGTGAGCAATATTGTGTTCAATCCCTTTTGGAATGCGCCCGCATCCATCGTGGCCAAAGACATCATTCCAAAATATCTGAAAGACCCCGCATATCTCGACCAGATGGGCATCCGGGTGATTGATGGCGAAAACGGCATGGAGGTTGAACCTTCAAGTGTTGATTGGGAAACCACCGCGCCAGATCGTTTCCAGTTCCGCCAAGACCCCGGCGAACACAACGCTTTGGCTACAATGAAAGTGAACTTCCCAAACAAGTTCATGGTTTATATGCACGATACCCCGCACCGCGAATTATTCGCCGGCAATAATCGCTTTGAAAGTTCAGGCTGTGTGCGCGTCGATAAAGTTGCCATTTTGATCAATTGGATTCTCAATGGCCAAGACGGCATAGACATCGCACGCATCGATGAAATCACCGCAGCACAAGAAACTATTGAAACCAAAGTTGACGGCCAGACCGACGTGCGCTTTATGTATCTGACCGCTTGGGCCACCGAAGATGGCCGCGTGAATTTCAGGCCCGATGTTTATAAGCTCGAGGGTAAAGAGTTTGTGTTAGGTCAGCCTGAACCAGTAATTGCGCTATAATAAACAAAGTGATCAATTGAATTTCATGCTCTAACGCCCTAAGTGAACGGCATGAAATTTGATACCCCCTATATTCACGTTTTCAAACAAGGCGACGCTGCAAAGCGACCCCTATTATTGTTGCACGGCACTGGTGGCAATGAACATTCACTGCTAGAAATTGCTGCGGCGGTTTCACTTGATCGTTCAATCATTTCCCCACGTGGCTTGGTGAATGAAAACGGCAATCTCCGGTTTTTCAGGCGCTTTGCTGAAGGGCAACTTGATGAAAATGATGTGCGGTTTCGCAGCAATGAGCTGAGTGAATTCGTTTCAGCTGCAATGGCTGGTTATAATCTGACGGCACCGATCACTCTGGGATATTCCAACGGTGCCAACATTGCATTGGCAATGCTCTTCATGCAGCCAAATATTTTAAGTGGCGCAGTTTTGCTGCGTTCCATGGCTCCATTCAAGATCATGCCAACTGTCGACCTCAACCAAAAGCCTATCCTGTTGTTGAATGGCTCTCAAGACCAAATAATACCACCCACTGCAACCAATCAACTGGTAACCACGTTGAAAAACAGCAACGCTAAACTAACCCATGAAAATCTTTCGACAGGTCACAGCCTCACCGAAGCTGATATCACCTTCACGACAAAATTTTTGAAAGAGCAAAATTAATGCAACTAAACGGTTTCCATCATCTCACGGCCGTCACCGCTGACGCGCCGCGCAACCATGCTTTCTTCACCAAAACGCTTGGCATGCGCATGGTCAAGAAAACTGTGAACCAGGATGATACCACCGCCTATCATTTGTTCTACGCCGACGGCAAAGGTTCCGCCGGAACCGACATCACTTTCTTTGATTGGCCAATCGGCCCACAGCGCCGTGGCACGCATGAAGTGGTGCGAACAGGTTTGCGCATTAAGGGCGAAGCTGCATTCAAATGGTGGGCTGAACATTTTAAAGCCAACAACGTGAACGCTGAAAAACTCATTGAAGAAAACGGCCGCAATGTAATTCACTTTGAAGATTTTGAAGGCCAACGCTTGAGTTTGGTGGATGATGAAAGCCAGGATGTTGCCAACACATGGGATCAAAGCCCAGTTCCCCCTGAATATCAAATCCGCGGCTTAGGCCCCATCACCCTCAGCGTACCTGATCTCAAACCAACCGATAATGTGCTAACTCAGATCATGGGCATGAAACCCGCCGCACGTTTTGGCGACACGCACGTCTATCACATGAACGGCGCTGGCCCAGTGGCTGAGCTCCACGTGCGCGTCGAGCCCAATCTGCCCCAGGCCCAACAAGGTGCAGGTGCCGTCCATCACGTAGCATTCAACATCGAAATGAGCCAATATGAAGCATGGACTGACCGCCTGAAATCCATGCGCGTGCCAAACTCAGGCCCGGTCGACCGCTTCTGGTTCAAAAGCCTCTATTTCCGCGAGCCAAATGGCATATTATTCGAACTCGCCACCGACGGCCCAGGCTTTGCAACCGACGAGCCCATGGAAAAACTAGGCGAAACCCTATCCCTACCGCCATTCCTAGAACCCAAGCGCGCCGCCATTGAAGCGAAGCTGAAAAAACTCTGAGTTTCATCCTCCCCCCATTGCGGGGAAGGACAAATTCAAGGCAAATTATCCCTCATAAAAATATCAATCCGAATGCGCTCCTGGTCTTCAACCAGCGGCATATTATCAGCCTTCGCCAACAACACGCGCACCGCACTTCGCACTTCATGGCCCGCATCTTGGTTGATGATCACATCAATCGTGCCTCTGATCAGCGCACGCCGCGATCCATCCGTCACCTCATGCGCGATAAAAACCAAATCCTTTGCACGTGGCGATGCATCAAGCGCTGAAACAATGCCTGCCGTGCCGCCACCCACATTATAAATACCCAAAAGATCAGGATGCTCAGCCAACAACTGCAGCGCCAATTCTTCCGAACGCTCCATATTATCGCGCGATTCACGCACCGGTAGGATTTGCAAGTCAGCAAACTCATGCGCCATCACTTGCTCAAAACCAAACTGCCGCTCAATGTGATCGCGCAGCGCTAATGACCCTGCAAACAAGCCAACCTTGCCTTTGCGGTTGCCTAGAAATCGCCCCATCAATCCAGCCGCTGTGCGCCCTGCTGATGAGTTATCAATTCCTGCATAGTGCCAACGCTTGGAACCTGGCACATCAGACACCAGCGTCACTACAGTGACACCGCGCGCCACCAATGCATTGATTGACTCGCGCACTGCTGGATGATCAAGCGCCACCACAGCCACCCCGTCGATGCCTTCTTCCAACTCATCCAAAACCTTGGCGAGAAGCGGCCCGTCAAACACGTCCACACGCTTCACCATAATCGAGACCCGCTCGCCCGCCATGCGCTGCGCCGTAGCCTCAACTTCACCGCCCACGCGGTTCATAAATTCACCAGCGGTATTCGGCAGCACAAACCAAAACCGATATTCGCGGCCACGTGCCAGCCGTGCGGCAATCCGGTCAGGCTGATAATTCAACTCACGAATAGCAGACTCAACCTTTTCAACGGTGCGTGTCTTCACACCAGGCCTGCGGTTCAGCACCCGGTCAATCGTCGCAACACTCACACCTGCTTTCTGGGCCACATCTTGAATCGTAATTTTTACCATGGCCCGTTTGAAGCCGAAGGATGGCCACTTGTCAAATGCTCGGCACTGGGGCAACTCCTAACCATGGCCCAGCATTTAAAGCTCGCAGCCGATATTGGCGGCACATTTACTGATATTGTCCTCGAACAAGGATCGAAGCGCTGGAGTGGAAAAGTCTTGACCACCACCCAAGCGCCGGAACTTGGTGTGCTCGAAGGTATTAAACTTATTCTCGAAGAAGCAAAAGTGTCGGCCAGAGACATTTCCGTTTTCATCCATGGCACCACGCTTGCCACCAATGCTTTGATCGAACGCAAAGGTGCCAAAACCGCCTTCATTACCACCGAAGGCTTCCGTGATGTGATCGAGCAAGGCTATGAAAAGCGCTTCGACCACTATGATCTGATGATCGAGAGCGCCAAGCCCCTCGTAGATCGCCATTTGCGCCTCGCCATTACAGAACGATTGGCAGTCAATGGCGATGTGTTGATCGCTCTTGATGAAACATGCATCCCCGAACTCGCCAAAACCATCATTGAAGAAAATGTCGGCGCTGTCGCCATTGGCCTGCTCCACGCATACGCCCATCCAAAGCACGAAAAACGCATTGCAGAATTGCTAAAGCCTTTTCTGCCTGCACCTGTCACCATCTGCCTTTCATCTGAAGTCGCCCCCGAAATCCGCGAATATGAGCGCTTCTCGACAACAGTGGCCAATGCCTATGTGCGGCCTTTGATGGCTGGCTATCTCAAAAGGTTACAGGCTGCCTTAGGCGAAATGGGCCTGAACGCCCCACTTTATTTGATGATGTCTGGCGGCGGCCTTACCACGTTGGAAACGGCTTGCCGCTTCCCCATTCGCCTCGTCGAGTCTGGCCCAGCTGGTGGTGCCATCCTCGCGTCACGCATCGCGCAAAGTTGCAAACTTCCTGAAGTTCTTTCTTTTGACATGGGCGGCACAACAGCCAAAATCTGCCTCCTCAGCAACGCCGAACCCGCCCGCGCCCACAGGTTTGAAATTGCCAGAGCCTACAAAGATATGAAAGGCTCCGGCATTCCGGTTCGCATCCCCGTCATCGAAATGGTTGAAATCGGCGCAGGCGGCGGCTCCATCGCCCGCGTCGATAAATTAGGTCGCCTTACTGTGGGCCCAGACAGCGCGGGCTCTAGCCCCGGCCCAGTCTGCTATGGCCGCGGCGGAATCATGCCGACTGTCACTGATGCAAATGTGAACCTGGGCAAAATCGATCCGGCATTCTTTGCAGGCGGCAAAGTCCATCTTGATGAAGCAGCAAGCGCAGCCGCCTTCAAAACCCACATCGGCGACAAATTAAATCTCAAAGACTTCTGGCCAGCCGTCGGTGTGGCCGAAATCGTCGAAGAAAACATGGCCAATGCCGCGCGGGTTCACGCCATTGAACGCGGCAAAGACATCGCCAAATGCACCATGGTGGCCTTCGGCGGCGGTGCGCCCCTTCATGCCTGTCGTTTGGCCGAAAAAGTCGGCATAACCAAAATCATCGTCCCCGGTGGCGCAGGCGTAGGCTCTGCCATAGGCTTCTTGCAAGCCCCCGTAGCCTATGAAATCACCAAATCCTTCGCCGTTAATTTAGACCATTTTGATGCCGCACATATAAACGCCTTGATCAAACAAATGACGCGTGATGCAGAAGCCGTGGTCACACCTGCGCTCGAATACCAAAAGTCATTCCTCAAAATCGTGGCCGATTGCCGCTATGTCGGCCAAGGCCACGAAATCCAAATCACCATACCCGTCCGCACACTGAATAATTCCGATGGCGCAAAACTGAAAGCTATATTCGAAAAAACCTATGCCTCAATCTACGGCCTCACCATTCCAAGCCAACAAGCCGAAGCCATTACGTGGTCGCTCACCTGTTCATCACGCGTCGGCAAACCA
Source organism: Aestuariivirga sp. (assembly GCA_043745625.1). Classification (GTDB taxonomy): domain Bacteria; phylum Pseudomonadota; class Alphaproteobacteria; order Rhizobiales; family Aestuariivirgaceae; genus Aestuariivirga. The sequence goes on from JAYTSN010000432.1 coordinate 6,361, forward strand.
CCTGCAGCTAAGACCACACCAAAACGCAAAACCATAAAACCCCTCCGTACACGGAAGATTTATGATGCAGCTTTGGGCAAGCTCACAAACGCCCCCGTCTATTGGCGTTTTGATTTAAAACCCGGCATGTCCCTCAAAGGCCCAGCCATCATCGCAGAACATGAAACATCCACAATTGTGGGTGCTAACTTCAACGCCAAAATAAATTTACTGGGCTACATCGTGATGGAAAAAACCAAATGAGCAAAGCCGCATTAGAAGCCATCAAAACCCAAGTGATGTGGAACCGCTTAATCGCCGTTGTCGAAGAACAAGCACAATCACTCTTGCGCACGGCATTTGGCACAATCACGCGCGAGGCGGGCGATCTCTCGGCAGGCGTATATAACGCGCAAGGCCACATGATCGCCCAAGCGATGACCGGAACGCCCGGCCACGTAAACACCATGGCCACAGCTGTTGCGCATTTCTTCGAAAAGTATCCGCAACACACCATGAAGCCTGGCGATGTCTATTGCACGAACGACCCTTGGCTCGGCACCGGCCATCTCTTTGACTATGTCATGATGACGCCAGTGTTCCTCGGCAAAAAGCTCGTCGCCTTCTTTGCCTCCACGTGTCATGTGATCGACGTTGGCGGCATCGGCTTTTCCGCCAAAGCCAATTCAAGTTTCGAAGAGGGAACGCTAATCCCGCATTTGATGATCCGCAAACAAGGTGAGCTGAACGATGAATTGCTCAGCATCATCCTCGCCAACAGCCGCAATCCAGTTGAGGTGAAAGGCGATCTCCTCTCACTGATCAGCGCTAACGACACTGGTGCCCGTCGCTTGGTCGAGATGATGACCGAATTCAAAATGACATCGCTTAATAAACTGGGCGATCACATTTTGAAAACCTCAGAAAAAGGCGCACGCGAAGCCATCACAGCTCTGCCAGATGGTGAATGGTCATACGCCATGCCGCTGGATGGCTATGAAGCGCCCGTCACCATCACAGCAAAACTCATCATCAAGAACGGCAAGATCACTGTCGACTACACTGGCACGTCGCCCGCCTCGATTTACGGCATCAATTCCCCACGCACATATTCCCTGGCCTATTCCGTCTTCGCACTCAAAGCCATCATCG
>JAYTSN010000433.1:0-7450 GCA_043745625.1 Aestuariivirga sp.
AAGCGATACTTAAGGCGGATGTCTTCTGGGTATTCAGTATCGCCGAACACGGGCAATGGCAGCTCGGCTGATTGCGACAGCACTTCAATCTCAGTTGCATAAACTTCGATGTCGCCTGTTGGCATATCTTTATTTTCTGTGCCCGCGAGGCGTACGCGCACATTACCATCAATGCGCACAACCCATTCTGAACGCAGTGTTTCGGCAATCTTGAAGGCTGGTGATGCGGGGTCGGCCACCACTTGGGTTAAGCCGTAGTGATCGCGCACATCAAGAAACAACACGCCACCATGGTCGCGCACGCGGTGCACCCAACCTGAAAGGCGGGTTTCAGTTCCGGCGTGTTGGCCACGAAGATCACCACATTTGTGGCTGCGATAGGCGTGAGTCATTCTCGAATTCCTTGATTTCGGCGCTAAAGCGCATGCGCCTGACGATTTGTCAAGGTTTTGAAGACATGGGGTAAAGCTTGAAGGCTATAGGTTTGAAGCGAAGATCGATTTGAACTTCTTTTTCTTTTTGGGTGTTCCATCAACCGTATTTTTCTTAGACTTGCTGGCTTCCCAGAAAAATTTGAATGGTTGGCTTGGCGTGCTCAAAAAATCTCTGTTAGAAGTATTGTCGTTTCCGAAATCAAATAACCCGCCGTTAATTTGGAAGGTGCTGTTTTTGTATCCGGCATTTTCAACCAGCGCAAAAAGCACCGCTGCATTTTCTGGCGCTAAACGGACACAGCCGTGAGACGCGCGTGTTCCCAAACGCTTGGTGTGATAGCTGCCATGAATGGCGTGGCCCTCACCAGTGAAGAACATTGAATAGGGCATGGGCGCATCATCCCATTCCTTGGAGAAATGTTCCTTTTCGAGGCGGAACGGATGGAATGTGCCTGAAGGTGTATCATAACCCGCACCACCTGTGGAAACGAGCCAATTGTATTCTTGCTGACCGTCGACGGTTACCGTCATGCGTTGGCTAACTTTGCTTATTACAACTAACACCTTAGTTGCCGAAGCTGATGCCGTCATCAGCGCCAAGGTTGCCATTGCTGCCAAACCAAGTTTGAAAATCGATTTTTTTGTCACAAGAATCTCCACCACCACTGCCCCAATCATTGCTAGATAGTCCAATGTTCGTGCGCGGTCGAGCAACAATTATAACTATCGGGTATTGCATTGATGAATAATTCGATTTTTCATAAGGATTTTAAGGCTTTTCCCTATTGGTGGGAGCACTATAAACCCGACGCGTTACCTGAAATCGCTCTTCCTAAAGAAGTTCGCGTGGCTGTTATTGGAGCTGGGTATACGGGTTTATCTGCCGGTTTGGAGTTCGCAAAACAGGGCGTTGAGGTTTTGGTGTTGGATGCCGCCGAGCCAGGCTTTGGGGCTTCGACGCGCAACGGCGGCATGGTTTCGGGCGGGGTTAATGTGGGCAAGCGCTATATGTCAAAGCCTATGTCGGCTGAACAAGCCGCACCCTATCTGAATGATGCGGCTGACGCTTTTACACATATTGAGAATCTGATTGAGCGTGAAAAAATCGAATGTGGTTGGCATAAGCGCGGTTATTTTTTGGGAGCTTGGTGCCAAAGCCACTATGACGATATGGCAAAGAAGGTGGCTCTGCTCAATGCTGAAGCCCAATCGGATTCATACATCGTGCCGCGCGAGGCGCAGCGGGCAGAGATTGGATCTGATTATTATTATGGTGGCATGGTGGTGGGGCGTGCAGCACATTTGCAGCCTGCGCTCTATTACAAAGCTTTGCTAAGATTGGCGCTGAGGGCTGGCGTTTCGATTGCTTCGAAAACTGAGGTGATTGGGCTTTTGCAAAATGCTGATGGAAGCTGGGTTATAAAAACGCCGCGTGGTGACGTGAGGGCTGGCGACGTGATTGTTGCGACAAATGGCTATACGGGTGGGGTAACTCCGCAGTTGAAGCGCCGTGTTGTTCCTGTGGGTTCTTACATTATTGCTACAGAAGAGCTGCCACCAGATTTGGCAGTATCACTTTCGCCACGCAATCGCAGCTTTGCCGATACGCGCCGCGTCCTCACCTATTACCGCATGTCGCCAGATGGCAAGCGCTTGGTGTTTGGCGGTCGTGCCAAATTCGGACACACAGATCCGGTGACAACGGCACCCCTGCTTTATCAATTTATGATTGATCGTTTCCCGCAACTCAAAGGCACGAAAATTACCCATTCATGGACCGGGAATGTGGCCTTCACTCTCGACGAGCTTCCACATATGGGCAAGTTTGACGGGCTTCACTATGCGCTGGGCTGCAACGGGTCTGGCGTTGCGATGATGAGTTATCTTGGCCATCAAACCGCGCGGAAGATTTTGGGTAAGGTCAACAGAGTTTGCGCATATGATCAGCCCGAATTCCCCTCGCATCCACTTTACACGGGATCAACTTGGTTCCTGCCGTTTATTGGCTATTGGTTTCGCACGCGGGATTGGGTTGATCGGCGATGGAATTAGACGAAGATATAACGACCCACGCGCCACGCCAAAACCATCCCTAATAGCTGCGCTAATATGAACGGAAATACTGACACCGGGGAAATGCCTGCAAAAGTGTTTGAAAACATCCGTGCAATTGTAACTGCCGGATTGGCAAAGCTGGTTGAGGATGTGAAGAAATAAGCCGCCGTGATGTACAGGGCGACGGCGGTTGGAATTGCAGATGATTTTTTTTTGGCGAAACCTGCAATGGTCAAAACCAAACCAAATGTGGCGATGATTTCGGCCAGCCACTGACTTGCCCCTCCGCGTGCCGTTGTTGAAATTTGCACAAGGCTCAAGTCGAACATGGCATTGGCTAAAATTCCGCCTGTGATGCCGCCCGCTATTTGGGCGACAGACAATATCATTGTTTGAGTTAAGGGTTGCTTGCTTTCTAAAGTCAGCCACAAGCTGACAGCGGGATTAAACTGCGCTCCAGAGATGGGGCTGAACAATTCGATCAGCACATATAAAATTGCTCCGGTCGCAATTGCATTGCAAAGCAACGCTAGGCCAACATTTCCGCCGCTCAATTTTTGCGCCATGATGCCGGAGCCGACAACTGTGGCGACGAGGATTGCAGTGCCGAGAAATTCCGAAACGGTTTGGCGCTGATCGATCACTTCAAATGCCTTCCAAGCCAATTTTGTCGAGTGCTGCTTTCAGTTCAACAGCTTTCATATTTTCGACTGGCAAGTTCAGGAAAGTTGTGATGCGCCCGTGCAAACGATCGTAAGCCAGCTGGAACGCCGCTTCGATTTCGGCTTGGGTTCCAACTATATCGGCGGGATCATCTATGCCCCAATGCGTTTGCACAGGTGCGCCTATCCAAACAGGGCATTGTTCAGCGGCGGCATTGCCGCAAACAGTGATAACGATATCAAGTTTGGGTGCTGAAACTACTGTAAATTCATCCCAGCTCTTGGAACGAAAATGGCTTGTCTCATAGTCCAGTTTTTTCAGCAGTCCCAACGCGTTGGAGTTGACTTCGCCTTTTGGAAAACTGCCAGCACTAAAGGCATTAAAGCGCGGCGCACCTAGCTTTTGCAAAATTGCTTCTGCTAAAATCGAGCGACAAGAGTTGCCGGTGCACAAGATTAAGATATTCTGGGACATTTCGCTTGGCTAAAAGACGAACATAACAGTTTTATGACGATTATGCGGTGCCCACCATCTTCAAAAAAGGGGTCTTTGCTTCAATCTTCCGAAGCTGGTTTTCTTGTTCGTGAATATAATCGCGCGTCAAAGGCAATACATTCTGTTCTTTGCCGAATTGAATTTGGAAATTGTTCATGCCGGAATAGCGAAAAGCCATTTCGGAGGCTGCCAAATAGAACTCCCACATGCGGCAAAAGCGTTCGTCGTAAATTTCTGCCGCCTTGGCGCGATTGGTTTTAAAACGGTGACCCCATTCTTTCAGTGTTTCGGCGTAATGCAGGCGCAGAATTTCTATGTCTGTGACATACAGCCCTGCGTGCTCAATATGTGGCAGCACCTCTGAAAGGGCAGGAACATATCCGCCGGGGAAAATGTATTTCTTAATCCAAGCGCTGGTCGCACCTGGACCATTTGAGCGGTTGATCGAATGCAATACCGCTGCACCATCATCTTTCAATAGCGTTGCAACTTTTGCAAAAAATTCTGGAAAGTGGCCGATGCCGACATGTTCAAACATGCCCACTGACACAATGCGGTCATACGGCCCTTCAAGCTCACGGTAATCCTTGAGCAGGAACTGAGTGTGGTCATTTATGCCACGTTGTTGGGCGCGTTCGTTGGACAGTTTGAACTGCTCTTTCGACAGCGTTACGCCTGTAACCTCAGCTCCGCACACTTCTGCAAGATAAAGCCCCAAGCCGCCCCAACCAGAGCCGATATCTAAAACCTTCATGCCAGGCTTGATATCAAGTTTTGCGGCAAGATGGCGTTTCTTGGCTAACTGCGCATCTTCTAATGTGGAATTTTTGTTCTCAAAATATGCGCAGGAATATTGCCGATCTCGATCCAAAAACAAATCATAAATTGCACCGGAAAGATCATAGTGATGGGCAACATTTTCTTTGGCTTTGCCCATGGGATTATGTTGGTGAATGCGGCGCAGTGCCATGCGCGCTCGGTCCAACGCGCGATGCACGGGATGGTAATTCGTTGTGCCAGCATTTTTCATAGCTAAGTCGACAAAATCGGCGATCGTTCCTTCGACAATTTTCAGGCTGCCATCCATATAGCTCTCACCAATATAAAGATCAGGATCAATCGCCATACGGCGCACGGCAGCAGCGGACTCGAATTTAATGTGTGATTTGGGAGCTGTACCATCGCCAAAATGGCGCACGCGTCCGTGCCAGTCACTGACTGTCAAGTCACCCGTCTTTACCAAACTCGACAAAATACGTTCAAGAACCATACGCAACCTCAAGCAACAGAAGACGCGGCAATCAACGTCCAACTTAGCATAAAGTTCCGAAGCCTGCAATATTTTCGCAGTTAATATGGTTAACTGGCTTTAACTTTTTCCGCTTGGCCCCGCTCTAGCTTACGGAGGCGTTCTTCTTCAGCTTCAATATAGTTTCGCGTATAAGGCAAAGCGTGTTGGTTTTTGCTGAACTGAATTTGGAAGTTGTTCATCTCGGCATAAAGGAACGAACCTTCCGAACCTGCCAAATAGAAGTCCCACATCCGGCAAAAGCGCTCATCATAAATTTCAGCTGCGCGTTTGTGATTGGAGGTAAAGCGCCTCGCCCACTCTTTCAATGTTCGCGCATAATGCATACGCAGAATTTCAATATCGGTGATGTAGAGTTTTTCGCGCTCCATGTGGGGAATTGTTTCAGAAAGCGACGGCACATAACCGCCGGGGAAAATATATTTTTGAATCCACGCGCCTGTGATGCCTGGACCGTCGGCGCGGTTTATGGAGTGTAACACCGCTGCGCCGTCTGGTTTCAGAAGTGCGGATATCTTTTTGAAAAATTCTGCGTAGTGGCCTACGCCTACGTGTTCAAACATGCCGACCGAAACAATGCGGTCAAATTGTTCATCGAGCGCACGGTAGTCTTTCAACACAAAGCGCGCTTGAGAAGCCAAACCCATCTCAGCGGCGCGTTTGTTGCTGAGTTCGTGTTGCTCGTGTGAAAGCGTTACGCCCGTTACATCTGCGCCACAATATAGGGCGAGATAAAGCCCCATGCCGCCCCAGCCCGAGCCAATATCCAAAACTTTCATACCCGGTTTAATGCCGAGTTTGGCAGCAAGGTGGCGTTTTTTTGCAAGTTGGGCTTCTTCGAGGGTTGAATCTTCCGTTTCATAAAAGGCGCAAGAATATTGCCGATCTTTGTCGAGAAATAAATCATAAATCTCACCGTTGATATCATAGTGATGGGTGATGTTTTTCTCTGCCTTGCCGACCGGGTTGTGTTGATAAAGGCGGCGGAGCAATAAACGGGCGCGATAAGCGACGCGGTGAAGGGGATGATTGTTTTGTCCGGTTCCAACATTTTGCATCAACAATAAAATGAAGTCGCGGATGCTGCCCTGCTCTACGGTCAGTTCGCCATCTGTGATGACTTCACCTAAATGTAGATCTGGATCGAGCGCCACCTTTAAGGCTGCTGCACGAGAGTGAAATTTAACATGGGCTTTTGGAATTGTGCCATCGCCATAACGTTTGGTCTTGCCGTTCCAATCCGTTACGGTCAAATCGCCTTTAAGTATCAATGTTTTAATGACACGGTCTAAGATCATGGATGAACCTCAAGTTTAAACGCAATGTGCAGTCATGTGCCATTTATTATCATTATACATCGGTTGGGTTAGAAGTTTGCTGTTTTGCTTTTCTTTGCAAGCAAATTGGCGGAGTGACGATGTGGAAACGGCCACAGCATCCTTTTGTTGGGTAACCTGCATGCCAGAAACGGACATCGCATAACCGCCAGCTGGACCGGGCGCAAATGCCACTTGGTAAATTTTTCCATTGTAAAACACGGGTTCCGATTTCGGTTGCGCTTGAACAATGGCTGGTGCGACTTCAAGTTCCGCCTTTGTGATGCGCACGCCAGAAGAAGGTGCAGAGCACGCCAACAGACATAACATTAAGGGAAACAGCAAAAAAACGCGATTCATCGAGCCTCACTAAAAAACTTCGTTTTAGTCTGGATGATCTCGACGCCGCAAGCAATAGCTGGCATAGCCTGCCGTTATTATGACAGAAATTTTTGACGCATCCGCAATGCTTTCCTCTCGCGCCAATGCCGCTGATGAGGGCGCGATTATTCGCATGTCTCAGCGCACGCGTGAACTTCGAGCACTTGGCCAAGATATTGTAGCATTGACCATTGGCGAGCCTGATTTTGATACACCACAAAATATTCGCGAAGCCGCCAAGGCTGCGATGGATCAGGGATTCACACATTATTCGCCGGTGCCTGGTATTCCCGAATTGCGCGAGGTGATTGCCCAAAAGCTTCAAACCGAAAATGGTTTGAAATATACGGCGGCTGAAATCGTGCTCGCCAACGGCACCAAGCAGGCCATCAACAATGCTATTTTGTCGGTGATTGGGCCGGGCGATGAAGTGATATGTTTAGCACCCTACTGGGTTTCTTATGAAGGTTCAGTGAAATTTGCGGGTGGCAACACCGTGGTGCTGACGGCTGATGTTTCGGAAAACTACAAAGTGCCGGCCAGCCGGATTGCAGCGGCAATTACGCCCAACACAAAACTTATCATGCTGAACTCACCCTGCAATCCGACTGGCGCTATTTGGACCAGGCAGGAACTTGAAGGGATCGCAGCATTGGTGTGCGCGCACCCCAAGTTGATGGTGTTGTCGGATGAAATTTATGAATATATTTTGTTTGAAGGTGAGATGGTTTCAATCGGGTCATTGCCTGGCATGCTGGCACGCACCATAACTTTGAATGGCTTTTCCAAAGGATTTG